>DASSPH010000092.1 GCA_035699745.1 Vicinamibacterales bacterium | reverse complement strand
CGACGACCAGGCGCGCCGAAGTGCCGCCGCGGCGGAAAAGCGTCACCAGTCCAGTCTGAGGCCGAGCTGAATTTCCCGCGGTGGACGCGCGCTCATGACCTGCCCGAAACCGGACCTGGGATCGCACGTCGTCGTCCCCGGGCAGAAGGTGTTGACGTCGAGGAACTGCGTGCGATTGAAGGCGTTGATCACGTCTGCCCGAAACTGCAGGCGCGAGGTGCCGGGCAGGCTGAACGTTTTCGACAGCGCGAGGTCCCACTGGTGGCGGCCAGGAAGCCGGAATGGCACGACCGGCGCGTTGCCATACTCCCGCGGCGCGGGCGGAACGAAGGCCGCGGGATCGAACCAGAGCAGGCCGTCCTGGTTGCCGGCGCCGGCATCCCCGGCCGCGTTCGGCCGCAGCGGGCCGGAGATACACCATCCGTCGAAATTGCAGTTCGCGGCCTGCAGTCGAACCGCGGGGCCTGACTCGATTCTGGTGATGCCGGCGATCTGCCAGCCGTGGAGCACGTGCCTTTTCCAGCCGGCGCTCCCCGAGCCGGCAAGTGGCAACGCGTAGACGTACGAGGCGGTGAAGATGTGGGTGCGATCGGTGAGTGCCGGTGCGAACTCGGCGTCCTTGTCGAACCTGTTCTGGGGATTGTCGATCTCCGAGTTGTCGTAGGTCGCGTCCGCTTTGTTCTGGCTGAAGGTGTAGTTCGCGGTTGCCGCCCCGGCCCGGCCGGCGTCGTGGCGGAAGCTGGACAAGAATCCGTGATACCGGCTCCTTGCGGTCGTCTCCCGCATGTAGATCGAGTCGTAGCCCCGGAACGGACGGACGAGGTTTGCCGGCCCACCCTGGTCCGAAGGCTGCGGCTGATTGATGTCGACGTGTCGAACGAGATGATCGCCGCGCCCGCCGACGTAGCCGAGATCGATCGCCCCGCGCGAGTAGAGGCGCCGCTGCACCCCGGCGTTCCAGTGCTGCCATCGGGGCGACACGAACGAATCGCTGGTCGCGTACGGCTGCGGTATTAACACGCCGAAAGGCGGCGGGATCGGCTCCCGGCCGGGGTTCGAGAGGGCCGCGTTCGAGACAAAGACGCTCCTGCTCAGGGGATCGTCGGCTGGAAACGCCCCCGGCGACTGAACGTTCTGTGCGAAGATCCCGACCTGCGTCTGGTCGAAGTAGACACCATACCCGGCACGCACGACCAGCGCTCCCCCACCCGTCGGATCCCAGGCCACGCCGGCGCGCGGCTGCAGGTTGTTCCGGTCCGCCGGATAGATCGCGCGCCCGAACGGCGAGTCCCTGCCCGCCACGCGAATGCCGTTGAACAGGTTTCCGGTCCCGATCTGCACGAAGAGGGCATCCGGATCGGCAAAGCCCGGCGCCTGGCTGCGGTCGTACGCAGACGGCAGGAACGTGAAGAGCATGTCGCCGGCGTCGGTCATCGGCGGAGCGAACGCGTATCGGAGCCCGACATCCAGCGTCACCTGCCGGTGCACCCGCCAGTTGTCCTGCACGTACGCCTCGTAGCGCCGCGATCGGAACCGGTTGACGACGTCGATATCCGTCTCGGAATAGGTGCAGCCATTCCCGCACGCGCCTCCGGAATTGCCGCGCAGGAAGTTCTGAAAGGCGGTGAAGCCGCCTCCGGCGGCGAACCTGAATGTGCCCTGCGTCGGTCTGATGTCGAGATTGGAGTCCACGTGCTCGACCGCGATGAGCCCGCCGGCCTTCAGGGTGTGCGCTCCGTGTTGCCAGCCGGCATTGGCGCTGACCGTGTGGTTCAGGAACTCACGCGGACCCGCAGGAGACTGCGATCCCAGAGAACCCACACCCACGATGGTAATCGTCGGTATCGCGTTGGTCAGGTTCTCGGGAAAGATCTCGGAACTCGTGATCCCGAGGCTGTCTCGCGTGTAGGTGCGGTCCTTGCGCACCTGCCGGTGCCGCGACAACTGGTAGGACGATTCGAGCACCACCCGCCCCTGCGCGCGGCGCACCTCGGCCACGCCGAGGTGCCCGACCTGGTAGCGATGACCGGCGGCGAGGGACGGGGAGGTCACGTACTCTCCGCGCGCGTCGACCTGATCGCGCAGGTAGCGCCCCGTCACCGACCAGGCGGTGTTGACGTTGTAGTCCGCGCGCACGAACTCCTGCCGCGTGTCGAACCCGTTGACGATCGTGGCCTCATAGCGATTGGTCCCGGGGACGTTCGCTGCGGGCCACAGCGCCAGCAGCTTTACCGCATTCGGGTCGCGCGCCTCCGGCGGCACATAGTTCGAGTTGCGCGGATCCGTCAGCCATGCCGGATCGGGAACGGCCTGCACCGCACTCGTCCGCCGGTCGCGCGTGCTGCGGCGCCACTCTTCCGAGAAGAAGAAGAAGAGCTTCTTCCGCGCCGGCAGCGCCGGCCCGCCGAGCGTGTAGCCGAAATTGCCGTAGCGAAGGCGCGGCGCAGCGCCGTTGATCTCCGGGCGCGCGCTCAATTTTCGGAAGAAGGAGTTGGCGTTCAGCGCGTCGTTGCGAAGGAAGTAGTAAGCGCTTCCGGAGAACCTGTTGGTGCCCGACTTGGTGACCGCGTTCACGACGCCCCCGCCGTTGCGGGCCCATTCGGCCGAATAGGTGCTGGTGATGACGTTGACCTCCTTCAGCGCATCCAGCGACGGCGTGGTCACGAGCGTGTAGTTGCTCCAGCCGTTGACGTTCGAGGCGCCGTCGAGCAGCCAGTTCACCGCGCTGCGGCGGCTGCCGTTGATCGAGATGTTGAGGTTGCCCTGGTCGCAGAAACAGGCCTCTTCGCGCAGGTCGCTCGATACGCCGGGCACCAGCGTGACCAGCTGGACGAACGTGCGGGTGGCGATCGGCAGCTGCTGAATCGCCTGAGGCTGAATCAAGTGCCGAACCGAAGACGTCGGCTGCACGAGATGCTGCGCCGTCACGGTCATGGTTTCGATGGCGCCGATCGTCAGCCTGCCGTTGACCTGTAATCGATCGTTCACGTGCAACGAAATCCCGCGTGCCGTGAAGGGCTGGAACTCACGCAGCACGAAGCTGATGTCGTAGCGTCCGATCGGCAGGCTTGCGGTGTACTGACCCGCGCCGTCGGTGACGACCTGCCGCGCGTGCCCGGTCTCCACGCTCGTGATGACCACCTTGACGCCCGGCAGCACGCCTCCGGTCTGGTCCGTCAGCCCGCCGAGGATCGTTCCCGTCGTCTCCTGCGCGCGACCGGCCGAGGTCGCGATCAGCAGCGTTGCGCACACCACCAGCAGCCGACGAATCGATGCGAGTCTCATGGCTCTCTCCTCTGCTCGTCGGTGGCCGGTGGGTTACCGCGTCAATCGGATTACTTCTCGAGCGTCTCGATGTCGCTGAGCAGCCGCTGCGCCTCTGCGCGGCGCGCTCCGCGAAGCGCCACCAGCGCCGTCAACTGCGCGCGGGCGGCGCCGACGTCCTTGCGACGCAGATAGGCCTTCGCGAGGTACCAATGCGCCTCCTCGAGATAGGCCGAGTCGCCGAGCGCAAGAGTTGCGCGGAGCTGTTCGACCGCGGCGCCGTCCTGTCCCGACATGAGATGGCAGATACCCAGGAAGAAACGCACGTGGGCGGCGCCGGGGTCCAGCTGTGATGCGTCGCGGAGGTCGACGATCGCCCGATCGTAGTCCCCCTTTCGATAGTGGTCCATGCCGCGGCGGAACCGTGCCGTGGCTTCGTCTGCCGCACCGCGCAACGTCACCGGCTCGTATGGCGGCGGCTCGACCCGAGCGAGCTGTGCGAGCGACGGATCGGGCACACCCGCCTGCCCGGTTGGAGCCGGCGTCCGGACCGGAGTCTCCCGCGCCGAAGACACCTGCGCGCCCGGCGGTTCCGGCGTCGTCGCCGGCGCTCGCATCCAGAACATCACGCCCGCGGCGAGCACGGCGGCGGCAGCCAATCCGGCCGCCGGAGCCCATCGCAGCACCGGAACTCTCGCGTCCGATGCGGAGTCCCCGCCGGAACGCCGCAGTTCCCGCTGAATCGCCGTGAGCGCCTCGAGATCCTCGAAGCAGCGCACGCACTCGAAGCAGTGCGCTTCGAACGCGTGGGCATCCGCCTCGTTCAGCCTTCCGAGCAGGTAGCTGTCGAGGATCTCTTCGCGACCGACCCGCTCACAGTCCATGCCGCGCTCCGGAGACCTAGTAGCGTTCTCGGTCATGTTCGTGACAGAAATTTGATGCGCTGCGTCGTTTTCTTCACCGCGCGCGACTTCCGCGTGCGTACGGCCTCCGACGTCAGGCCGAGCCGTGCGGCGATCTCCCCGGGCTTCAGACCCTCCACCAGCGTCAGCCACAGGATCTTCCGGTCGATCGACGAGAGCGCTCCCAATGCGCGCCGGACCAGCGTCGCGCGCTCGCGGTCGTTGTCGGCGGCCTCGGACGTGCCGGTCACGGAGAGCGCCGCATCGATCGGATCCTCCTTGAGCCGGCTGCGATCTCGCAGGTAGCCGTTGATCAGGTTGCGTGCGGTCCCGTGGACGAAGCCGCCGAGCCGGTCCGCGTCGCGCAACTGGCCGGAGCGCAGGGCGCGGACGACCGCGAGCATCACGTCCTGCGTCAGATCGCGCGCCGCCTCCGGATCGCGCGTTCTCGCGATCGCGAAGAACGCCACCCGGTCGCGGAAAATGCGAACGAGGGTCTCTTCTGCCGACACGTCGCCGGCGCGAATGCGCTCGACGAGGGCGCGCTGCTCCTCAGGAGCGAGAAGCGCTGAAGGAGCTCCAGCCGCTCCCCTGCCGGAACCGGTGATCACCATAAGTCACGTCTGTCGGACGCCGTGGGAGCGGCGCTCATTCTACGTCCGAATGACGCGCGCCGGGATTGAATCTGCCACGTTCCGCCGCGGCGGGCTACTACGTTACCTGGGATGCGCGGATCAGGAGGATACATGAGCAGGAGACTTGCGTTCGCGGCCGGCTGGGTCGCGGTGTTCGCAACGGCGGGATTTCAGTCCCCGTACGCTGGAAACGCAGCCACGCCGGGCCCGAACGTGACGATCACGATCACGTCGCTCAAGTCGTTCGGCCGCGGCGCCGAGGCCATGGCCGTCAACGACGCGGGCACGATCATCGCGGGCCACGCGTGGGATCGGCAGGGGCTTCTGCACGCCGTCAGGTGGACGCTGCAGAACGACGGGTCGTGGGCATTCACGCCCCTTCTGCGTCCGGCCGGCGCGACGAGCGCGATCGCCAGGGGCGTCAACGCTCGAGGGGATGTGGCGGGCAACGACTTTCCGGCTTCCACCTCGCGCGCCCTCCTGTGGCCGCATCCTCAGAGTCAAGCGACGCCGCTCGGCTGCGCCACCGACCTCGGCGCAGTGGCGGTCTATGGAATCAGCGGCGCGGCGCAGACTGTCGTCGGCACCCTGCGCGGCGGCACCGCGGCGTCATGGACGCCGGGGCATTGCCGCGAAGATCTTCCACCGCTCGTCGCCGGAGGTTTCGCCACGGCGATCGCGGTCAGCGGCGACGGAACGATCATCGGCGGCGCGTCGAGCGTTGCGCAAGGCTACGTACCGGTCCGCTGGACGAAGGTCGCCGCGGAGTGGATCGTCGAGCAGCTCGACGCGCGCGCCGGCATCGTCTACGGCGCAAACAGCGGCGGCGACCTCGCGGGCGTTGTCGACGTGCTCCCGTGTGCGTCCAGCACCGGCTGCCAGCGCGCCACGGTCTGGTCCGCCGGCGGCACGCCGCCGCTCGATCTCGGCACCCTCGGGGGCGAGGACAGCTGGGCCCGCGACATCAATGGCAGCGGTGAGGTCGTCGGCGGGAGCACGTCATCGCGGGGCACCAACACCGGCTACTTCTGGTCGGCGTCCACCGGCATGCTGGCGCTGCCGTTCAAAGGGCGGTGGGCCGCGGCCAACGCGCTGAGCGACGTGCGGCCGGACGGCACGCGCGTCGCCGTCGGCATGGATTCGGGCGGCACACCAGTCGTGTGGATCGTTCGTGTAGGAGACGGCACATGAAGGTTCGCACGCTGATCGGAATCACCCTGGTGGCGGGCGGCGCTTCGATCGCGTCGAGCGAACGAGCCGCCGCACAAACCGCGCAGAACCCCGTCGAGCCAATCGCCTTCGAGTCGTGCTACTTCGACGCGTGGAACTACTATGACTACGTCTGTGACATCGTGGTCCGGCGCGATGGAATCGACACCGTCGTCGCGTCCCCCGGCTCCGCGCCGAAATGGTCGCCCGACGGAGAACGCATCGCCTTCGCCGGCCCCTCCTGGGATCCCGGCATCAAGGTCGTGGGTCTCGCCGATCTGCGCGTTCAAAACCTGACCGGCACGACGGCATTCGATTGGGCCCCTGCCTGGTCGCCCGACGGCTCGACGATCGCCTTCGTGAGCGATCGCACCGGCACGGCGGAGCTGTATCGCGTCAACGACGACGGCTCGGGACTCGGGCGCCTCACGACGTCGATGGTGTTCGGTGGTCAGTTCGCCTGGTCACCGGATGGACGCGCGATCGCGATTGCTGGAAATCGAGACGGCGGAAACGACCTGTACACGATCGACCCCGACGGATCGAGTCTCGTCCGCCTCACGTCCGGCGGCGGCATCGGGACGGTGGCGTGGTCGTCCGACAGCACCCGCATCGCATTCGACTGCGACGCCGAACTCTGCCGGATCGACGCTGACGGCACGGGGCTCGTCAGGCTCACCGCCACGACGGGCCGCAACGCCGTGTTCGCGCCCGCCGACGGGAGAATCGCGTTCGTAACCGCCGGCTTCGGGCAAGGTGACGAGATCGCGATCAGAAATGAGGATGGAACCATCGTCCGCGTTGCCGCGGCGACGCCGGGGATCAACCCGGTCTGGTCGCCGGATGGAACCCGCCTGCTCTTCGAGGGGACGAATCCGTTCGGCTATGAAGGATGCTGCTTCAACGGCTGCAACGGGGACACCTACTGCGTCCCGGCCTACGGGCTCTACATGGTAGATGTGGCCGCCTCGAGCCCGGGGCTGTTGGGAAAAGGCAGCAACGCCGACTGGTACGGGCCGCGGCCCGGTCAGCCGCTCGCCTCCTTTACCTACCAGTGCGACGGGGCCCGGTGCGATTTCGACGCTCACGGATCCGCCGACCCGAACGGTGCGATCGTGAGCTACACATGGGGATTCGGCGATGCCACGACCGGCGCCGGTTCCACCGTCAGCCATACGTACATGCCGGGCGGGACCTACCTCGTCACGCTCAGGGTCACCGACAACGACGGCCTCACGAGCGCCGTCACTCTGCGCATCGAGGCCAACGCGCCGCCGACGGCGGCGTTCGCCGTCACCTGCGCGGCGGCCACGTGCACGTTCGACGCGTCAGGATCGGCTGATCCCGACGGCCCGATCGCGTCGTATCAGTGGACGTTCGGCGACGGCGCGTCGAGCTTTTACCCGACGGGCAGCCCCACCGCGACGCACACGTACAAGACCGGCACGTTCACCGTGCTGCTCGTGGTCACGGATTACGGCGGCGTCACCGCGACGGCGAGCGCCACGGTGCAGACGATCAACCAGCCGCCGGTAGCGTCGTTTACGAAAACCTGCGACTTTGCCCGGTGTACTTTCGATGCCACCGCGTCGGCCGATCCGGAAGGCAGGGCCCTTCGCTATTCCTCGTGGAGCTTCGGCGACGGCCACCACCGGTACGATTCAACGGCGATCCAGGAACACACCTACAGCGCGGCCGGCAGCTACGCGGTGGTGCTGACGGTCGTCGACGGCGTTGGGCAGCAGGCGACCGTCGCCGACACCATCACCATCCTGCCTGCGTCGATGCACGTCGGGGATCTCGACGGTCTCAGTACGCAGGCGACGAGGCCCTGGTCCGTCCTGGAGGTGAGCCTGGTGGTGCACGATGGAGATCATCGACCGGTAGCCAACGCCAGGGTGGTCGGCATGTGGTCCACCGGCGAATCACGGAACTGTGCCACGGACGCCGCAGGACGATGCGCCGTGGCTGCGGCCGTCCGGGGAAGCCAGGCGGGCGTTTCCTTCACGATCCAGCGGGTGGAACACGCGCTGTATGTCTACCGCGGGAACAACCACGATCCCGACGGGGACAGCGATGGAACCACCTTCACCTTCAAGAGGAAGTAGAGTGTGTCGGCGCGGCGGCCGTCACAGCGTCCGCCGCGCCATCCATTCGCGGTACAGCGAGTCATTGACCAGGTAGCGCCCCTGGTCCTTCATCACGATGTCCTGACGGACCAGCGCGGCGAGCGCCGACTGCACGCTCGACGCACCGGGCAGCCGGTGGCGCGCACGCACGCCCGCCGACAGCAGCTCGCGGCCGTTCTCGAGCACGATCGCCCGCAGCACCGCCCGCTGCGCCAGCGTCAGCCGCTGCCACGACTCCTCGAACATCGTGTGCTGCTCGTTGAGCAGCCGTCCCAGCGTCATGTGCAGGTCTTCCAGGCCCGCATTCCTCCGGCCCGCCGCCCTCACGTCGTCCCACGTCTCGTGCGCCAGGCGCTGCACGTCGTAAGGGACGTTCTCGGCGAGATCGACGATCGCCTCGCCGAGCCCGTCCTCGGGACGGATGCCGCTCGCGGCGAACCGCGTCTCGATCCACTCCGCGAAGGTGCGCTCGTCGATCTTGCCGAGCCGCACGACCGGGCCGGCCTTGTAGAACGGGCGCCGGGGCGTCAGCATCCGCTCCATCAGCGACGGCTCGGATCCGGAGAACACGTAGCCGACCGAGCGCTGCTCCTGAACCGCGGCGCGCAGCGCGTGCTCGACCGTGGTGCCGTCGAACGCGGCGATGGTCTGGAACTCGTCGAGGGCGATCGCCATGCGCCGCCCGCGCGCGGCGGCGATCTTCGCCGGCAGCGCGAACACTTCCGCCGCCAGACGGGCGGTGTCGCGGGCGGAGCGCACGGCCGGAAAGGTCACCGACAGCCGCGGCTCGCCTGTCGGCTGCGCGTCGAAGCGCAGCTCGGGACGGACCGTCTTCAGCAGCTCCGCGGCCCAGCGTCGCAGCGCGCCCGCCGGCGTTTCCGCGCTCAGCAGCGCCCGCGCGTACGCTTCGAGGAAGCCGACGTACGAGCTGGAGGCCGCGACGGTGACCTCCGCGGTGAGCAGGCCGCGCCCGGCGAGCCCCTTCATGACGTCGCGAATGAGCGACGACTTGCCGTAGCGGCGGGGAGAAATCAGGAAGACCTTCTGCCCTTCCGCCAGGTCGCTGGTCAGCCGGGCGCGCTCCTCGTCGCGGTCGGCGAAGGCGGCGGCGGTGACGACTTCGCCGTAGACGAACGGATTGGCAGCCGCCATTACGCCATTATACGTAATGGTTATGTAATTCCAAGTAATGGCTAGCGCGGCCGCCAGCTGGTGATGAGGCTGATCACCGCCCCGGTCTCGGGCCTGACCTCCTTGACCAGGAAGCGCTGGCCGTCCGGAGCGGCGTCGAACGTGTATGGAAACGGCGGGTAGAGGGCGCGCATCCGCGTGGCGAACAGCGTCCGCGGATTGGCGGGAACCCAACGGTCGCCCGGCGTCACCGCAACCGCCATCAGCTTCCCGTCCGGGGCGCTGTAGAAGAGCTCCTTGCCGTCGCGCCGCCACACCGGCTGGGCGCCGCCGCCGTACGACACCTGCTGGTGCACGCCCGCGAGCGGAAACTTCTCGACGAACACCTCCCAGCGCCCGGTCTCGTTCGACGCGTATGCCACCCAGCGCTCATCCGGCGAGAATCGCGGCTGCACCTGGCTGCCCGGCGCCTCCACGAACGGCGTGGACTGGCCGCTGTCGGCGGAAAAGACCAGAATGTCCCGGCCGGTTTCCAGCTGCGTCAGGCTGAGCAGTGCCGCCCGCCCGTCGCGCGTCCAGTCGTTCGCATAGAAGTTTCCCGATCCGGTGTTGGCAAGCCCGGCAACTGCGACCGTTCCGAGCACCTGCTCCCCCCCGGCGCCGCTCAATGCCCGTCTGCCGACCGTGATTCCCGCGCTGCCGGCGGAACTGAACGCGATGGACGCGCCGTCGCGCCACCATATCGGCCGTGCGGCGCCCGCCATCGACACCGGCAGCCGTGACGTGACCCCCGCCATGTTCATCAACCAGATGCCGCCGCCCTCCGCGGCGTTGCGTAGGTACACGAGTTGGCGGCCGTCCGGCGAGATTTCGAACGTGGCAGGATCGCGGGGGGCGGGCAATCCCGAAAGTGCCGTGCCGGTCCGATCGTACCAGGTGAGTGCCGTCGCGACCGTGGTGCCGTCCCAGTACGCCAGCAGACCGGTCTTCGACACGGACACCGGCGGATAACCCGCGCCGGCGACATAGCGCACGCTTTCAGCGGCGTCGGCTGGCGCGCCGGTCAGCTTCAGCGACCCGAGGTCCAGTTGCTGCGTCTGCAGCGTCGTCGACTGCGGCGGCACGAACAGCACATGCGACGACCCCAACGGGACCACCGTCGACACCGACGCGATGAGCGCCGACGACGTGTTCGAATCGAGGGCGGCGATGCGCGCTCCGCCGGAGCGTACGAGGGAGTAGATGAAATGCTTCCCGTCCGGAAGGAACTGCGGCCATCGGTGGCCGACCTCGCCGGGCTCGATGGTCGTCACCGCGGTCAATCCTCCTCCCGCGGCCGACACCCGGCGGATTGGACCGACGCCGCTCCCCAGCAGCATCACGTCTCCGCTCCATGTTCCGCCCGTCGCATCCGTGGTGGCGAGCACCTGCGATTGCTCGCTCGCCAACCCGGCGCGGCGAAGCCTGCCTTCGCTGAAGAACGCGATCGACTGGCTGTCCGGCGACCAGAACGGCGCCGACGCGTCGGCGCTGCCGGGAATCTCCTGCGGCGTGCGCGAATCCAGCCGCTGCACCCACAGCGAGGGCGCGCGTCCCGAGGCGCTCGCGACATAGGCGAGACGCGATCCGTCGGGTGAGAGCGCGAATTGCGGATATCCGTTCGACCCGAAGGGCGTCAACGTCAGGCCTGGCGGCGCGACGAACGCCAGCTTGAGCGATGGCGCATCGACGTGCGCTGCCGGCGCTCGCGCCATCCACGACAGGGCAAGTCCCGCCGCGCCGAACAGGACCGCGGCACCATACACGGCCGGCTGCTTCCACCATGACGCGCGCGGCTGCGCGAGCGGTTCCTCCGCGGTCGCCGCCCAGCGCAGCTCGTGCGCCACATCCGCCATCGACTGCCATCTCGCGTCAGGATCTTTCTCGAGACAGCGCCGCACTACGTGGTCGAGGACACGGCTCACGCGGGGATGCCGTTCGCGAACCGGCGGCACCGGCGCGTTGAGGATGTTGGCGAGCACGCTCGCTGTGGTCTTCCCGTCGAACGGGCGGGTGCCGGTCAGCATCTCGAAGAGCACGCATCCGAACCCCCACACGTCCGTGCGCGCGTCCCCTTCCGCCCCTTCGATCTGCTCGGGCGCCATGTAGTGAAACGTGCCGATGATCGTGCCCTCGCCGGTGAGCCGCGCCGGCTGCGTCACAGCGGTGGTGTGCAGCGGCGCCGCGCCGGTGGTTCTGGCGAGGCCGAAATCCAGCAGCCGCGCACCCGACTTGGTGAGCATGATGTTCGCGGGCTTCAGGTCGCGATGGACGATCCCGGCGCCGTGCGCTCGCGCCAGCGCCTCGGCGATCTGGATCGCAATCGGAACCGCGTCGCCCGGTGGAAGCGCGCCGCGTTCGAGCCGCTGTTCGAGCGTCCCGCCATCCAGATATGGCATCACGAGGTAGGCGGTGCCATCGTGCTGCCCGACGTCGTGCAGCGGGCAGATGTGCGGATGGTCGAGCTGCGAGATCGCGCGGGCTTCGCGATCGAAGCGGTCGCGGAACTGGCGATCCGACGCGAGCAGCGGCGGCAGGATCTTGATCGCGACCGTGCGATCGAGCCGCGTGTCCCTGGCCTTGTAGACCTGCCCCATGCCTCCCTGCCCGATCGGGGCGAGGATTTCGTACGGCCCGAGGCGGTCGCCAGGTGAGAGCTGCATGGCCCGGGCGCCGATTGTAGCCGCTAAGTGCCGGTCGTCTCCAGACTGCGCCACAGGTACCAGCACGCGACGGTGCGATAGGGGCGCCAGGGCTCGGCGATCTTGCGGATGCGATCGGGCTTCGGCTTCTTGCGCAGGCGATACAACCGCTGGA
The DNA here is from genome assembly GCA_035699745.1 of Vicinamibacterales bacterium. Lineage (NCBI taxonomy): Bacteria > Pseudomonadati > Acidobacteriota > Vicinamibacteria > Vicinamibacterales > Vicinamibacterales bacterium. The sequence goes on along the minus strand of DASSPH010000092.1, from coordinate 13,939 downwards.
TGGCGGTGACGATGCCGAGATCGTCGACCGGCAGAACGTCGGGGCGGTGCAGACGGAACATCAGGAACATCTCAGCCGACCAGCGGCCGAGCCCCTTGACCGTGACGATCGCCTCGATCACCTGGTCGTCCGTGAGCTGTGTCAGCGAGTGGATCGGCAGCGCACCGGACGAGACCTTCTCACCGAGATCCCGCAGGTACATGCTCTTCTGGCGGCTCAGGCCGGCCGTGCGCAGCTGTTCGTCGGAGATCGAAAGGAGCGCCTCCGGCGTCGCCACCCCGCCGGGCATCAGCGCGACCAGCCGGCCGTGAATCGTCGCCGCCGCCTTGGTCGAGATCTGCTGCGCGGTAATCGTCCGCACCAGCGCCGAGAAGGGATCGACGATCGGCGCATCCAGCAGCGACCGCTCCCGGTACCGCTTGATGACCGGGGCGAGCACGGGATCGCGCCGCATCAGCAGGCGACGGGCCCTGGCGAACTCGTCGGGTGTCATTCAGGAGCGAGTCTAGCTCAGCTCCAGGCGACCGAGCCGTAAGCGGATGGCGAGCGGATAGCGGTAAGCGATGGCGGCGAGAGAATGGCGGATGGCGGTGAGCGGATAGCGGATGGCAGCAGCGAGCGACAGCCCGCCGGATGGAGTGCGGGATCGCGCGCCTGCGCGACCCCCGCTGCTCTTTACTGCTCTTCGCGCTCCGAGATCGGCATCTCGTCGGAGGTGCTGCGACCCGAATCGAAACTCGTCACGTTGTCGTTGCCCGTGCTGCGATCGCCGCCCGGGGTGTTCGCCGCCTGCTCGCGGCGGCGCTGATGGCTGGCGATGCCACCCTTCCGGCCGGCATCGCGGGCCTCTTCGCTCGTCCACTCGTGGGCGGTACCTTTCTGATGCGCTGCCTTGCCCCCCTTGCTGGCAATCTCGCGCTGCTTGGCTCGATCCATCGACGCGAATCCGCGGTCTTCCTTTGCCACGTTGCCCTCCTCCCCGGAGTGGAGTTCACCGGGTCGGGGGCCTCGACTGCAACGCATGTGCCTGTGGCTACCCGTAACCGATTGTGCGGATGGAACTTACGTTCGGCAACCGAGGGGCAAAAGAGGGTGATCCGTTTCCGTGATCCGGCAGCCGGGCTGCCCACCGCCTGAGGTCGGCCGGCGGGAGACGCCAGGATCAGTAATTCCTTAGCTCGAAGAGGAACACGGCTTCCGATCCGGACGGCGAGGGCGCTGTGTAAGGCTAACCACCTGCTGTGTAAGTCGCGGCCTGCCGCAGCCGCCGCACCACACGGGCGGAGCCGAGGATGGCGAGCACGTCGAACAGGCTGGCGCTGACCGTTCGGCCGGTCAATGCCACCCGGGTGGCATGGATGAGTGGCCCCGCTTTCATTCCTGCCTGCTCTGCCGTGGATCGGACGGCCACCTCGGCCGCGGCCGCGTCGAGGTGCGGCGTCTGCTCGATCCTGTCGGCGAGCTTCGCCAGCACCGGTCGAACCTCCGCAGTGAGATGTCTGGCGGCGGCTGCCGGATCGGGCGCCAGGTGCTCGTCGGCGGCCAGGAACGGGCGAATCTCCTCCACCAGATGGTCGAACTTCTTGACGCGCGGCTTCAGCAGATCGAACACCTGGAACAGCCAGTCCCGTTCGGACGTCTGCAGCGCGTCGCGCCACAGACCCGCGGTCCGCAGGTACGGCGCCATGGCGGCGAGCAGCGCGTCGTTGGCCAGCCGCGCGATGTGCTGCTGGTTGAACCAGTCGAGCTTCTCGAGGTTGAAGACGGCGTTCCCGCCGCTGATCCCTTCCAGTGTGAACAGCGACTTCAGCTCGTCGCGCGTCAGGACCTCGCGGTCGCCGCCCGGCGACCATCCGAGCAGCGCCAGGAAGTTGACCATCGCCTCCGGGAGGTAGCCGAGGCGCTGGTACTCCATCACCGAGGTGGCGCCGTGCCGCTTGCTCAGCCGCTTCTTGTCAGGCCCCATGATCAGCGGGACGTGCGCGAAGCTCGGCGCCGGCCTGCCGAACGCCTCGTACAGCAGGATCTGCTTGGGCGTATTCGAGATGTGATCGTCGCCGCGGATCACGTGCGTGATCTCCATGTCGATGTCGTCGACGACGACGGACAAGTGGTAGGTGGGCTGTCCGTCGGATCGCAGGATCACGAAGTCTTCGAGGTTCGCGTTGTCGAACGCGATGTCGCCATGGACCTGGTCGGAGAACGCGGTGCGCCCTGGCGGCACGTGGAAGCGGACCGCCTTCGGCGCGCCGGCGGCGTCGAGGCGCGCCGCGTCGGCCGGGTCGCGGCGCACGCACGCGCGATCGTAGGTCCACGCGTCGCCGCGAGCCTCCGCGTCGGCGCGCTTCTTCTGCAGCTCCTCGGGCGTGCAGTAACAGAAGTAGGCGCGTCCGCGCTGCACCAGCAGATGCGCGTGCTCGCGATACTTGTCCAGCCGCTGTGACTGAAAGTACGGCGCGTGCGGCCCGCCGACATCCGGCCCCTCGTCCCAGTCGAGCCCGAGCCAGCGCATCCCGTCGACGATGCCCGCCACCATCTCCCACGAGGAGCGCTCGGCGTCGGTGTCTTCGATGCGCAGCACGAAGACGCCGCCGTGACGCCGGGCGAGCAGCCAGTTGAACAGCGCGGTTCGTGCCCCGCCGACGTGCAGATAGCCGGTCGGCGACGGGGCAAACCGGACGCGCAGCGACATCCGCTGATTGTAGACCGGCCGCGGACTAGAAGATTTCGCCGAAGTAGCTCCAGAAGTGCTCGCGCGCCTTCTCGAGCAGCGAGCGCTGCCGCCACGCCGCCGGATCGAGCCGCCGCGCGGCGCGGAGATCCTGCTCGAAGTCCTGCGTCAATCGGGCCGCCAGTTCGCGGTCGCTGACCGCCACGTTCATCTCGTCGTTCAGCTCCAGCGACCGGTTGTCGAAGTTCGCCGACCCCACCATGCTCCAGGCGCCATCCACGATCGTCGCCTTCACGTGCATCATCGTCGGCTGGTATTCGTAGATTTCGATGCCCTGGTCGAGCAGCCGCTGATAAGCGTCGCGGCTGGCGTACTTCACCGGCTTCGCGTCGGTCAGATCCCCCTCGACGAGAATGCGGATGCGGACGCCGCGGCGGCGCGCTTCGCCGAGCGCCCACTCGGTGGATTCGTCGGTGAGGAAGTACGGCGAGCAGATGTCCAGGGTGCGCCGCGCCGCGGCGATCGTGATCAGGTACAGCCGTTTCAGGTCGTTGCTGCCGCCCGTCGGCGAGCTGCGAAGGACCATCGCGCTGTCGAGCGGTTCGGCGGGAATCTGCGGCGGCGGATCGACGACCGGCGTCACCGGCCCCAGCGACTCGACGAAGTTCTCCTGGAACGCTCCTTCCATCAGCCGCGCCACCGGACCCTCGAACCGCACCATCGTGTCGCGCCAGTGCTGCGGATCCTGCGCGTGGCCGAGCCACTGATCGTCCAGCCCGACGCCGCCGGTGAAGCCGATGCGCCCGTCCACCGTCAGGATCTTCCGGTGCGTGCGGTAGTTCAGTTCCTCCAGTGAATACCACTTCACTTCGCCGAACTGGCCGAACTTCACGCCGGCAGCGGTCATCGCCTCGCGCCACTCCCCCGGAATCTTCTTCGAGCCCAGCGCATCGATGACGAGCTGCACCTGGACGCCGCGTTTCGCGGCGGCGATGAACGCGTCCGTGAACTGCTTGCCGACGGTCCCCTCGTTGTAGATGTAGGTCTCGAAGCTGACCCTCCGCTGCGCGCCGTTCACGGCGGCGAGCATCGACGGGAAGATCTGATCCCCGTTGGTCAGAACGGCGTACCGGTTCCCGCCCGTCGCGTGCACTCCGAGCAGGGCCGCGACGTAGCTCGGAAACTCATGGCTCTCGGCGGCGTGGGCCGACTGGATCTTGAGCGTCAGTTGATCCTGCGCCAGTGCGAGCAGGACGGCGACGATGGCGAGGCAGACGATGACGGTGATGATGAGCTTGCGATGCCGTATCCGCGTCACGCGGGCTCATCTGTGCAAGGTTGGCGCCGTCGTCCCGCTGCGAAATCCGGCGGCCCGTCCGTCTACCCGCGTACCATGGCCGCGGGAAATCCATTCCGCGTCTGGCTCGAGTATCTGGCAAACTGGACGCTGATCGAACGTTCGGACAGCGACATTCGTCGTCTGTGTGCGGACGCCGGTCTCGGACCGCCGGCGATCGAGCGTGATTCCACCGGGCTCGCGCTGCTGATCACGGCGGCAAGTCCATGAGCTGAACGGAAACCGCACACGCATGGCGATCGTCAACGGCCGGCCGCTCGAGCAGGATCCACGTACGCCTGCCGTCGTCGAACGGGTAGTGGTGAAGCTGCGGCCAGAGGCGGCGGCGCAGCCTGGCGCAGCCCCTCTGGGATCTGCGGCCGCGAATGTCTGGTCCGCGATCCGGCAGCGCTATCCGGGGGTGGCGATACGGCCGTACTTCTCTGCCTCGACCGGCCATGATGCGGCGCGCATGAGCGCCGCGCCGCCACCCGGCGGCGCCGGGCTCGACCCCGCGCGGTACGTGGCTGTCGATGTTCCCGCGGACGTCGAAGCGGAGGCAGTGGCCGGCGAACTTCGTCGTGCCCCGGAGGTCGAAACGGCGTATCGCGAAGGCGGCCCCACCCCGCCGCCGGTCTCGCCGGACGACGATCCGCGCAGCGCGAATCAGGGGTACCTCGGTCCGGCGCCGGAAGGCGTGGACGCGCAGTTCGCCTGGACGATCGCGCAGGTGGACGGTTCCGGGGTCGGCTTCGTGGATCTCGAGCGCGGATGGACGCTCGATCACGAGGACCTGGCCGGCGCGAAGGTGGACGTCATCTCGGGCATCAATCTCGATTACCGCGGGCATGGCACCGCCGTGCTCGGCGAAGTTGCCGCGACGGACAATGCAATCGGCTGCATCGGCATCGCGCCGGCGTCCACCGTCCGGGTCGTGTCGCAGTGGAGGACCCCGTCCACCTACAGCACCGCGGAGGCGATTCTCTCGGCGGCCGATGGAATGGCGCCAGGAGACGTCCTGCTGCTCGAAGCGCAGACGACGTTCGCGACCAGCGGAGGCAGTTACGTGCCGGTCGAAGTGGAAGCGCTGGTCTTCGACGCCATCCGCAGCACTGTCGACCGCGGCATCGTCGTCATCGAGGCGGCTGCGAACGGGTCGTTCGATCTGGATCGATTCGAGGACGCGAGCGGCCGCCAGGCGCTGAAGCGCGGCAGCGCGGATTTCCGCGACTCCGGCGCGATCGTGGTCGGCGCCGCGAGCTCGCGCCATCCCCACCGGCGTCTCGGGTTCTCCAACTTCGGCTCGCGCGTCGACTGTTTCGCGTGGGGAGAGCACATCGACACCTGCGGCGATGGCGGCATCGGCGACGCGGCGAACGTGTATACGCCCGCCTTCGGCGGCACGTCGGGCGCCAGCCCGATCGTCGCCGCGTGCGCGCTGCTGCTGCAGTCGCTGCGCGCCCGCGACGGCCTCCCGATGTTCACGCCCGCGGAGATGCGGGCGCTGCTCGCCGACACGGTGTTGAATACGCGGAGTGAAGAGCCCGCGGCGGATCGGATCGGCGTGATGCCGGATCTCCGGGCGCTGATCGAGCACCTCCACCGAAGGAGCACTGACGCATGCCTGTCTTCCCGCGCGGCGTCTGGATAGTCTTCGCGGCGATCGCGGGTCTGTTCGGGCTGCAGATGCTCGGCCCGGGCCTGGGGCGGCAGGATGCGCCGCCGCCGGCAGCCGCTGCGGCCGCGGTCGATTTCGCCGGCAGCGGGCCGATCGAGCTTTCGGACGTCGGCGCCAGCGGCGCCTCCGCGACCGTGCTCGTGCGCAACGACTCCGGCGGTGAAGCGCTGGCGGCGTTCGAAGGAACGATGCTCGATCGGCGCGGGCAACCGCTCGGCACGATGACGGCGAGCGCGGCGCTGAAGTCGCCGGTGACCGCCGTCGTGCTGACGCTGACGCCGGTGAAACCGTTCGACCTGGCTCGCGACGATCGGCTTCCGGCGCGCGGCGTGCTCGTGATGACGGCGCGGCCGTCCGGGCGCGCCGATGCGTCGCCGACGATCCGGTCGCGCGAGCTGACGCTGCTCCAGATCCAGCCGTCTGCTGCGGAGCGGGCGATCACCAGCCTGGGGTTGATCGCCGGAGCGATCGTGCTGCTCTACGGCGTGGCTGCCGGGTTCAGCGCGAAATCGAACGCGCAGCTGGCCGGAACCCCCGCGTGGACGCCTCAGAGCTGGAGCACCAACCTCGCCATCGGCGGCGCGCTGCTCGCCATGGTGCTTGGCATCGCGGCGCTGCCGGCGCAGACGCACTATGCGGCGCGGACGGCGTACGCGACGCTCTCGACGTTCTTCGCCACGCTCGTCGCGCTCGCGCCTGCCGTCTACGGGCTGCTGAAGGTCGGCACGCCGTCGCCGCCCGCCGCGCTTCGCCTGTTCGCCTTTGCTGCCGGCGTGACGGTGTGGGCCACGGTCGGTCAGCTCGGCATCACCGGCCTGCTCTTCCTCGAGCTCGGCGCGGCGCGGGTGATCTCGTGGACGTCGGCGCGATCGGCCGCGCTGCTCTTCGCGATCGTCGCCCTGCTCGTGTTCGTCTACGCGCTGCGCGCGGTGAACGCGTACAAGACGGGTGAGAGTCCCGTCACTGGCGCGACCGTGCCGCCGTCCGGCACCGCGGGCCGCTGGCCGCTGCTCTAGCAATGAAATCGGCGCGGATCGGCCGTGCCGCGGCGGCCGTCAGCGTTTGAAGCCGCGGAACAGGAGGTGAGAGACGAGTCTGTCGCTCACCGCCGTCGCCATCGGCGATACGCGAATGCCGTAGGGCAGCCGTCTCAGCCCGCCGCGGATGAACTGCGCGACCCGGCGCGCCGTCCACGACGGATCGAACAACGGACCTTGATAGGCGTACGCCATGGGACAGCGGCGGCACGGCGGCAGCGGCGTGCTGCTGTTCACCGTGCGCCTGAACTCGCGCGCGACCGGACCATTCCAGACTTCCTGGAACGACTGAGTCATCAGGTTCCCGAGCGCGTAGCGGGTCTGGCTCTCGCCGGTCGCGATGCAGCAGACGTCCATCCGGCCGTCGACCGAGAAGTTGTGGAGATCGGTCCACGGCTTCTGGCAGTAATAGCGCACGTCGCCTCGGAGCGCGGTGCGCATGCGCTCGATCCAGCGAGAAGCCGGCGGCGTGGTGTCCGCGGCGTGCGGGGCAGCGGCCGCAGCCGGTGCCGCGCCGCCCGACGCCGGCTCGAGCCGTGACGGGGTCGCCTCGATGTTCGTGTTCCAGTCGACCGCCGCCGCGAGGTCCCCGTCCCGCTCTCCGTAGAGCACGACGTAGACGCGGCCGTTCTCGCCGGTGTCGAACGGAAGGACGCCGCTCCACTCGCCCGCCGGAAGGCTCTTCGTCGTCAGCCAGCCCTGTTGATCGCCTGAGAGAATGCCGACACCCAAAGCTCCGCGGGTGACGGTGGACCTGAGCGGCAGCTCGATGCGCGAATGCGGCACACACGCGATCGAGTAGCTTTTGAGCAGGTACGGTCCGCGCTTGACGGCGCCCGCGAGCTGCACGGTGCTGCCGGTCCAGTCGACGCGAACGTCCGCGCTGGTGCTTTCCCATCGTCCGGGGTGCGGAACCGTGAAGCGCGCGCCGGGCACGGCAGCGGGCGTGCGCAGGCGGTCGAACTCGAGCCGGGCGTCGACGGGTCCTGCCGCCTCCAGCCAGAACGACAGCGCGGCGTGCGCGCCCGTGTGCACGCGCACCTCTGACGTCCCGGCACCGCGCAGCGGAATGCTGGCGATGGCGGGACCCTGCGGCGGCCCGACCAACAGACACAACTCGCCGCGCCTGACATTCGCGGTGCAGCGGAGCAGGAGCTCGGTCTCGGGAGGGACGGGCAGCGCTTCCGACTCGAGGATCCGCGGCGCTCCGTCGCCGGCGCGCGTGAGGGTGACGGCGTTCCACGTCCATGACGCCGTCGTTCCATCGCCCGGCTGCCAGTAGGCGCCGCGCGGCACCGGCAGCCGCGGCACGTCCTCGGGGGGCATCGGAATCGCGCCCGGCGGGTCCGGGCGGACGGCGCGGAAGTTCTCCGGTACGATCTCGATGCTCGCCCTGCGCGGAGTCGAGGCGAGGTAGTCGCGCACCCCTTCGAGCATGTCGGTGATCTCGCTCTCGAAGGGGACCAGCGGACGCAGATCCTCGACCGCGCCGTGTTCGGTCGCGATCTCGGAGAGCGGACGCACGAGCACGCGATCGACGCCGAGATCCTCTTCCGCGAGGCGCAGGAACGGCACGACCTCGTGCACGTTGTCGCGCGTGACGACCATCGACACCGAGACGCTGGGCCGCGGCTTCGTGCCGCGGGCCGCGACGAAGCGGCGGATGTTGCTCAGCACGCGATCGAAGTCGCGCAGCTTCATGATCCGCCGGTGGGTCGATCCGCTGGCGGCGTTGAGGGAGAAGTTCACCGCATCGAGTCCGCGCGCTACCAGTGCGTCGATGCCGGCCGGCGTCAGGCGGTCGCCATTCGTGATCAGATACGCGGTCGCGCCGTTCCTCAGGAGAGCGTCGGCCAGCTCGTCGAACCGGTCGTACAGCGTCGGCTCGCCGTTGCCTTCGAGGCCGTACATGCGGATGACGCGCGAGACCGGACCGGTGAAGCGCGAGATCGCATCGAACGGCAGCTGCTTCTTGATGATGCCGGTGCGGTTCGTCGTCACCGAGCAGAATCCGCAGAGCGCGTTGCACTGCCCGGTCGGGCAGAGCGCCATGTATTGCGGCAGCGAGAGCAGCTCTTCGCGCCCCAGCCGCATCTCGATCGCCGCGACGGCGGTATTGGCCGCGCGCGATCGCCGGCACAGCCGGTGGATGGTGCGCTGCAGCGGTCCCCAGTGCGGGAGGAGGGTGTCGGCGGCAGCACGCGTCTCGCGTTCGGTGGAATCGACGAGCTGCACTGGGAGACTCACGGGCACCGACGGATCGTACACCGCGCGGGTGGTGCAGTGGAGATCGTTATCGACGCGGCTTATTCCTGCCGCAGCGTGCGCATGGGATCGAGTTTCGCCGCGCGCGCAGCGGGAATCCACGCCGCCGAGAGGCACGCCGCCACGATCACGCCGAGACTCGCGAGATAGGCCACCGGATCGGTGACGTGCACGATCTTCGAGATCAGGGCGCCGGCCGGTGTCGCGAGCGCCGCCGTCGCGAGCGCTGCGGCAAGCGCGGCCCCGGCAATCAGACCGGCCGTCACCGGCCGCGCCGTCTGGGCGAGCATCAGCCGGGTGATCGTGTGCGCCGAGGCGCCGAGCGCCATCCGTACGCCGATCTCCCGGGTCCGCTGCTCGACCAGGTACGACAGCACGCTGAACAACCCCGATACGGTCAGCAGCAGTGCGAGTCCGCCCAGGATGAGGGACACCCAGAACGCCATCTCCAGGAAGAACGTCTCGAGCCTCGCCACCGTGCGCATGGTGATGATCATCCCCATGTTCGGATCGACTCTGGTCAGGCGCTCGAGCAGCGCTTGCCGCGCCAGGTTCGGGTCACCTTGCACGCGGGCGACGACGGACGTCTTCGCGACATCGAGGGCTGTCGGAAGGAATACGCCGGCCTCTTTGACATCCGTGATGCGGAATCCGGGCACGTCGCGCGCCACCCCCACCACCGTGAGCATCCGCGCCTGCGGCAGCGCATCGTTGGCCGGCGCATCGGGATTGATCGTCAGGAACCCGGCGTGGCGTTGGACGCCGGAGTCCGGTTCGAGCTGGAACGTCTCGCCCACGCCGCTGCCGCCGGGCCACAACGTCCGCGCCACGGATTCGGAGACGATCGCCACCGGATGCTGGTCGCGCTCCCATGACGTGAACGCGCGGCCGCGCACGATGGGGATGCCGAGCACGTCGAAGTACGGGCCCGAGACCGATTTGAACACCACCGGTGCCTTGCCGGCGCCGGCGTCGGCAAAGGCCACGCGCAGCGGGGCGAGCAGCTGCGGCCTGACGGCCGCGTAGGCCGTGATCGTCGCGTCGTTCGCAACCGCCTGGGCCATCGCCGCGCGCTTCGGCTCGCTGGCGATGTCGATCATCACCGTGTCGGCGGTGCGCAGGCCCGGATCGAATCGAGCGGAGGCGATTGCGCTCCGCAGGAAGATCGCCGCGCCGATCAGCAGCAGCGCCGACGCGAACACCTGCACGCCGATCAGCGCGTTGCGCGCCCGTCCGGGCCGCGCGTCTTTCACCAGCTCCCCGCGCAGCGTCCGCACCGGGTCGATCGCGGTCGCGTGCAGCGCCGGCATCAGCGCGAAGAAGCCGGTGGCCGCCACCGCGCCGGCCACGAGAAACACCGCGACCCGCCAGTCCGCCGCCGGCACACCGAGGTTGACGTCGCCGATGTCGACCGGCATCGTCTGCAGCGCCCAGTGCACCGCGCCCTGAAGGGCGAGGCGCGAGATCAGGTAGCCGCCGGCAGCGGCGGCCAGCGCCAGCAGCACGCTCTCGGTCATCAACTGGCGGACGATGCGCCGCCGCGATGCACCGAGCGAAAGACGAATGCCGATCTCCCGCTGCCGGGCCACTCCCCTCGCCAGCAGCAGGTTGGCGACGTTGGCGCACCCGATCATCAGGATCAGTCCGAAGGCGACGAACAGCGGTGCGAAGAGGGCGACCGTCTCCAGCGGCTGCGGGATGGTCCCGCGCCGCGGCAGCAGGTCCAGGTTCGTAGAGCGGCGGGGGGCAGCGGCCGGCGTCCGGTTCGAGTCCCACGCGGCCAATTGCGCGCGCGCGGTGTCCTTCGAGATATCCGGTCTCAAGCGGCCGACAATCTCCACGGCGGCACTGTCTTCGCGGCCGCGATCGGCCGGCCGGAACTGTCCCAGCTGCGACAACGGCGCCCAGAGGTCCGGGCCGCCGACTTCGAGGCCGCGGAATCCGGCGGCGGTGATGCCGATGATCTCGAACGGCGCGCCGTTGACGAGCACCGTCCGGCCCAGCACGCTCGGGTCGCGGTTGAAATGCCGATCCCACCCCTTGTGGCTCAGCACCATCACCGGGTTGCCGCCCGAACGCGCATCGTCGCCGGGCATGAGGGGGCGGCCCATCACCGGATTCACGCGGACGACCTGGAAGAAGTTGCCGGTGACGAGCGTGACCGCCATCCTCCGTCCGTCGACGTGGAGATCGATCTCGGGAACGGCGGCGTAGGCGTCTGTGAAGACATGCGTGTCGGCTCGCATCGCGTCGAACATCGCACGGCTCGGCGGCGCGGGAACACCGTCGGCCGCCTGGGTCCGCTCGACCGAGTACATCTCGCCGACGCCGGGCACCTGGTCGACGCGGAAGAGGAGCGAATTGAGGACGGTGAACACCGCCGCCACCACGCCAAGGCCGACGGCCACGGTGAAGACGATGGTGAATGCGGCGAGCGGCGCCTTGGCGAAGGTGCGCCATGCGTACTGAACGTCGCGGAGGGTGTCGTCGACGAGCGCGGTGCCGCGCTCGTCGCGGCAGCGATCGGCGGCGAGCGCCGTCGAGCCGAAGCGCGCTTGCGCGCGGGCGCGCGCCTCTCGCGGCGTCATGCCGGCGTCGATCAGTTTTCTGGTCTCGCGCTCGATGTGGAAGGCGAGCTCCTCGTCGAGCTCCTGCTCGACGCGGTCGGGCCTGAGCAGCGCCCGCAGCCTCAGTTTCAGGTCGTTGACCGTCATGCCAGCTTCATCACGCGGCCGATGGCGTTGGCCATGCGCTCCCATTCCCGTGCCTCGACGGCGAGCTGCCGGCGTCCGGACGCGGTGAGGCGGTAATACTTGGCGCGGCGGCCCAGCTCCGAGACCTTCCACTCGGCCTCGATCCAGCCCTGGTGCTCGAGGCGATGGAGGGCGGGATAGAGCGAGCCCTGATTGATCTGCAGGACGTCCTCGGAAATCTGCTGGATGCGCTCGGAGACGGCCCAGCCGTGCAGCGGATCTCTCTGCAGCGTGCGCAGGATCAGCAGATCGAGCGTGCCGGGAAGCAGGTCGGGGGTTCGCGTCATGGTGTAGATAATCGACACTATCGAGTCTTGGTGTCGACTGTCAACACCAATGCGTCCCAGGGTGAGACGAGCGTCGTGGCGCCGGGGTTCCTTGCGGGGGGGGTTCGCGATCGCGGCGGGGAGGAGCGCGGTTCTCAACCTGTGAACGCTGCCCACACCACCCTGGCGAGCTTCCAGATCCCGAGTAGCAGGAAGGCGAGCAGCCCGACGCCGAATGCGATCTCAGGCCATCCGATGGCGAAGTAGTAGCTCTCGACGTAATCCACGTCGACCTCCTCGCGCGCATGCCGGCAGGCCGGATTCTGCGGCCCTCAGCCGGAGAATGCGGCCCACAGCAGTTTTGCCACCTTCCAGACACCGAAGACGACCGCCACCAGGATCACCAAGCCGATGAGCGTCTCGCTGATGCCGCTCGAAACGGCGCCAAGACCGCCGCTGCCCATCAATGGCCTCCTCTCTGCCTTCTCGCCCCCGGCTCACACGCTCGTGGTCCGCTTCACGCTGCAATCGACGCTCTCTGTGAGTCCGCAGGGCGATCCGACCGCGATCTTTAGCATGACGCTGGGCGAACGGCGCAGACATTCGTGACCTGGAGTTCCTGCCTGCCGCTCACGATGTTCCTCACCGTCAACGAAGCCGCGGAGCTCCTCCGCGGTACGCCGAAGACACCTTCTGCTCGGTCCGTGGACCGGGGGCGAAACAGGAGTTTGGAGACCTGGTAGAGACGGGCGTCGTCAGTACGAGGGCTTGAGACAGTCCGCCTGCGTGCTGCGCGGTGCCACGAGAGACCTTTTCGCTGGCTTGCCAACCGTAGCTCGGTCAACTGTCAGGCGGGCGAAGGTTGGCGGTGAGGCAGGGATTCGAATGCGTCCAACGGGGTCTCGTAACTCGGTGAGGGCGCGTGACTTCTGGCGCTAAGCGTTTGAATCCCTGCTACTTGCGGCTGCTCTATCGTTTTTTGGCGTTCGCCTGAGTTTTCGGAAATCCTCCGGGGTTTTGGAGACGTGGTGGAGACGCCTCGGAGTGGTCTGGCACGTCCCCGCTAGCGAGCTGAGGCACCGTCGGGCGTCGAGCCCGATTACCTCCGTGGCCCCCTCCAGGGACTTTCGAACCCTGATGTAGCAGTGAGACGAGCGAACCAACAAGGATTGAGGTCAGTCAGATCCTGTTGTTAGCGTTTAGCTAATAGCATAAACTCTCCAGCAGTGCGAGCCAGTCCATTCGGCGCGCTCCTGCGATCCTGTCGAGAAAGGCGCTCTCTGACGCTATCGCGCGTGGCTCGCGCCCTTCGCATAAGCGTCGTCTATTACCGCGACGTAGAACTCGGCCGACGGCGCCCGTTTTCAGCTCTGAAAGTTGATTTCGAGGTTCTCGCGAGCATCTTGGATGCGGATCCAGAGGTGCTCTTGAGCCTTGCCGCAAATGAACGCGGGCAACTCGAACTCGATTTCAAGAGCGCCGGCGTCGACGAGCGGCGGCTCGCACTCCTGTTTGCGCGAAGTATCGGCAAGAAGAAGCTCGCTCGGGCGGGTATCCGGGACTTGACTGCATTGCTACGAAAACTGTCCTGATCGCTGGACCCTTTATGAACAAGGCTCCAGAAACGATGGGTCGACGGCTGGTGGACGGCCAGAGCCGGTTCAGGCTAGGATTCGCCTTTTTGACCAACCACACAGTCAGGGAGGCGGAGCGGTGCACTTTTACAACTGGTGGTACCGTCGACGACTCTGGACGATCCGCTATTTCCAGTGGCGCGACTTGCTCCCGTTGCTCGGGACATGCTTGGCTATCGCCCTGGCGGTCAACAGTTATTCATCACATCCTGTTCTCTCGATTGTCTTCGGTGTCATGTACCTCGTTGTCGCAACCTTGCATTTCGTCCTCGGCCTTCGTGCGCGGCGAGCGCTCGATT
>DASSPH010000091.1 GCA_035699745.1 Vicinamibacterales bacterium | reverse complement strand
GGCGCCCGCGTGCACATCGTCGCCGGCGGAGTCGAGCAGTGGCAGGAGGTGCGCGGCGGCGGCAGTTACCTGTCGCAGAACGATCTGCGCGTCCATTTCGGGCTGGGGACGGCAGCGCAGGTGGACCGCGTCGACGTGCGGTGGCCGAACGGCCTCGAAGAGCGCTGGCCGGCTCGCGCGGCCGGTGAGGTGCACACGCTGCGGGAGGGAAGCGCCGCCGGTGGGGTCAAGTAGCCTCTTGACGCGCAGGGCGCGCGCCGGGGGCTCCTATTGACATGCGATAGGAGTCCGGCGATACTCGACCTATCGCGCGTCGATAGGAGAGACCGTGGCCCGCAAACAGAAAGCGGATCTTCTGCAAGGCACCCTGGAGCTCCTCGTCCTCCGCCTGCTGCAGTCGGGGGCGCTGAACGGGTGGGACATCATGCAGCGCATCCGGCTGGTGTCCGGGGATGTGCTCAGCGTCACGCCCGGGGCCCTGTACCCGGCGCTGCACCGCCTCGAAGAACGCGGCCTGGTCGCCGCGGGCTGGGGCGCGTCCGACAACAACCGGCGGGCGAAGTTCTACAGCCTCACCGCCGCGGGCCGGAAGCAGCTCCAGGCCGAGCGGCAGACATGGGCCCGATTCACCGGCGCCGTCGAGGCGCTGCTGCGGGACGCCTGACGTGCTTCGCCGCCTGCTTCGCCGCGTCCGTGCGGCGCTGACCTCCACGCGAGCCGAGCGCGACCTGCGCGACGAACTGCAGCTCCATCTCGACCTGCAGACGGAACAGTTCCTCCGCGCCGGGATGACGCCGGCGGAGGCACGCGCGGCCGCGCTCCGCGAGTTCGGCGGCCTCGAACAGGCGAGGGAAGCCTGCCGCGACGCCCGCGGCCTCGCCGTCCTGCGCGAACTGCCGCAGGACCTGCGCTACGCCGGGCGGATGCTCCGCCGCGACTTCGGCCTCACCCTCGTCGTCATGACGACGCTCGGCGTGGGCATCGGCGCCAACACCGCGCTCTTCAGCGTCGTCGACGCGGTGTTGTTGAAGCCGCTGCCGTTCCCCGATTCGGACCGGCTGGTGATTCTGAAGGAGCAGACGGCCTCGCGTCCGAACCGCGCGGTGGCGTTCCCCGATTTCCTCGACTGGCGCGCGCGGACGTCGGCATTCGAGGACATGGCGGCGGCGCTCATCGTCGGGGGCGTGCTGTCGGGCGACGGCGTCGACGCGGAGCGGGTGTTCGGCCGTGCGGTGACGCGGGAGTTCTTTGCCACGCTGGGCGCGGCGCTCGCGCTCGGGCGAACGTTCACCGCGGACGAAGACCAGCCGGGCGGTGCGCGCGTGATGGTCATCAGCCACGCCGTCTGGCTGCGCCGCTACGGCGGCGACAGGCGCGCGGTCGGCCGCGCCACCAGCTACAACGGCGAGAGCCACACCATCGTCGGCGTTCTGCCGGAGACATTCGACTATTACGGCCGGACGAACGCGAACAACGATATCTTCGTGCCGCTCGGCCAGCTGAAGACGCAGTCGTACATGCAGCGGCGCGACAGCAGTCCGGTGCTGGTCCTGGCGCGCATGAAGGCGGGGGTCACGCTCGAGCGGGCGCGCGCCGACCTGTCGGCGCTTGCCGCGTCACTCGCGCAGGAACACCCGGCGACGAACGGCGGCGTGGGCGCCACGGTGACGCCGCTGCTCGAGGACTACGTCGGCGACATGCGGCTGGCGCTCTCCGTGCTGCTCGGCGCGTCCTGGCTGCTGCTGACGATTGCCTGCGTGAACGTCGCCAACCTGCTGCTGGCGCGCGCGTCGAGCCGGCGCCAGGAGATCGCCGTGCGCCTCGCTCTCGGAGCCCGGCGCGGACGCATCGTGCGGCAACTTCTCACCGAGAGCCTGCTGCTGTCGTCGATCGGCGGCGCACTTGGCTTGTTCCTCGCCTGGATCGCCGCGGGATGGCTGGCGCAGTCGGCACCCATTGCGCTGTCGCGCATGGAAGAGGTCGTGCTCGACTGGCGCGTGGTGCTGTTCGGCGCGGCGACGACCACGATCACCGGGCTGGCGTTCGGGATCGCGCCGGCCCTGCAGACGAGCGGCGTCGAGCTGCAGCAGGTGATGCGAGCCTCTGGCCGCGCGGTGAGCGGCGGCGGGAAACGGCTTCGCGAAGCGCTGGTCGTCGGACAGGTCGCGCTCTGCGTGGCGCTGCTGATTGCGACCGGACTGCTGGTCCGCAGCTTCCAGCGCCTGGTCGAGCAGGATCCGGGCTACGACCCTGCGAACGTCGTGACGATGCGCCTGCGGCTGCCGGATGCGCGCTATCGAACGCGCGAGCAGGTGCTGCCGGTGCTCGATGCGCTGACCAAGCGGATCGCGGCGATCCCGGGAATCGACAGCGTGTCTCTCACGAGCGGCGTGCCCTTGGGGCGCCGCAGCGATCAGGCCTTCGTGCCGCCAGGCCGCCCGGCCGAGCGCCGCGATCGAGCGCCGCTGGCGCTCACGCAGTGGGTCGGTCCCGGCTACCACCAGACGCTCGGGATCGGTGTGCTGGCCGGGCGCACGTTCACCGCCGCCGATCGCGCCGGCGCGGCGCCGGTCGCAATCGTAGACGACGAGTTCGCCCGCAGGTATCTGCCCGGGCGTGAACTCGCAGCCGTTCTCGGCCAGCGCGTGCGGCTGCTCGGCGATGGAGAAGTGCCGCGGGAGATCGTCGGTGTCGTCCGCCACATTCACCATTCGAGTCTCGAGGAGGACTCGCGCGCCGAGATTTACATTCCCTTCGACCAGGCCGAGCCCACGTGGCAGCTGGAGATCGGCAGGGCAATGGACATCGCGGTGCGAAGCGGAGTGGCCGCGGAGGCGGTGGTGTCCGGCATCCGCGCCGCCATTCGCGCGTTCGATCCCGAGTTGCCGCTGTCGCACGTCACCACCCTCGAGGCAGCCCTCGATCGATCCATGGGCGCGCGCCTCTTCAACCTGGTGCTGCTCCTGGTGTTCGGCGGCGCCGCGCTCCTCCTCTGCGTGGTCGGCATTTACGGCGTCGTGAGCTATTCGGTCTCTCAGCGCACCCGCGAGATCGGCGTCCGCATGACTCTCGGCGCGCGCCCCGAAGACGTCGTCCGGATGATCGTGGGACGCGGGCTGCGCATGGTGCTGCTGGGGGCCGCCGGCGGCGCGATCAGCGCCCTCATGCTGGCCCGCCTGATCGAAGGCCTGCTGTTCGGTGTCCGCGCGCGCGATCCGATCACGTTCGCAAGCGTCCTGGCGCTGCTGACGATCGTCGCCGCTGCGGCATCGTATCTGCCGGCGAGGCGCGCGGCGGGTCTCGATCTGGCGGCTGCGCTGCGGCAGGACTGACAGCCGCGATTCTCATCATTCTCACAGGCGGCGGTGTGTTCGTTCGCGCCCGGCTGGCCGGTCCACCGCGTCGGTGCTGACGACAGGGAGCGCACGGCCGCACCATCGCCGCGGGCCCGCCGGCGCTAACCCGCACACCCGTCCCGTCCACTGCCGTCGTCGCGGCGGCAACTGCGGCTGCCGCCGAATTGCGCCCGGAACGCGGCGCCCCGCACGCGCGCGTCTACGGCAGTAGACAGGACTTCCCGGCGATCGCGCGCCCTGCCTGGCCGGTCTCCTTCGGATCGACGAGCAAGTCGGCGCCGGTCAGGCATTTCCGCGGACATCCGCCACACGTCACCGGCGGCCCCCGGCTTGCGATGTCCGGAGCGGCTCCGGCGATCCGATCACAAGGTGCCTGACCTCTGTGTCTTGTGCGTCTCCACCCGCCGGGGCCGCTCATTCCACCTCGCATTGGAGGACACATGCGTGCATTGCTCGTGATTCTGGCGGTCGCCGCGTTCGCCGCGACCGGGACCGCCGCCGAACAGAAAGCGGCGCCGCCGGCAAAGGCGGCGGCCGGCGCGAAAGCCACACCGGCATCTCCGGTCAACTTGAACACTGCGACGCAGGCGCAGCTCGAGACGCTGCCCGGCGTCGGCGCGAAGGCCGCGCAGCGGATCCTCGAGTACCGGCAGAAGAATGGCAACTTCAAGAAGATCGAGGAAATTATAGAGTTCCAGCGTTCATGCCCGTGTCTATTGCAGTTTTTGGTTTCCAAACCTCGGTGCGGAGTCGCCAGAAGTCGCCCAAAAGGCCAGTAAATATCGCTCTGTTTCGACGGTGGTGGGCGCAGTGGTGGGCGCACTCCCGGAACTCGCAGGCGGAGGCAAGGACGAGCCTGCGGCGCACGGTCGGCGTTGGTGTGGCCAGGTGGACCACTCAACGGCATTTCACTTCAGACACTGTCGTCCGGCGACAGACGCCACACATCGCGCGCGCTATCGTGCAGTCCCGGGCGTCGAGCGGACGCGTGAGCCGAGGTAAGGCCATGTCCAACCCAACATTGAGCGAAGGCGAGCGGGAATACGCGTTGCGCCTTGCGCGCGAGCTGCCGGCCATCATCGATATCGAGGACCTCCCGCGATGGATCAGCATGTCCCGAGCGACGATTTACCGCCTTCGACAGCGCAACCGCTTCCCGATTCCACCACTGTCGCCGACGACTCGCCGCGTGCAGTTCGCAGGCATCGACGTGCTGCGCTACCTATTGCGCACACGAGGTTGAGCACGCATGCGTCCTAGTGCGGTCCGGTTGCCGGCCGGCATCTCTCGCGTCCATCCTCATACGCGTAGGGCCTTGCGCAGCCAGGAAGAACTTGCGGCGTGCCGCAATTGGGTCTGGCGCGTCCGCGCACGACGACGAGGGGCGGGAGAATTTGACCGGCTGTATCCGCAGGAAGTACGCGACACACTTCAGGAAACACTCGACTACTTGCAGCGGGAACGAGCGACGCGCGTGCATGACCTCCGACGAGACGCTGCGCGGACCGCGTCAGGAGTCTTCGAAGAGGACGTGCGCGTCTACTTGGCGCGCCGGGCCAGCGTGTCGGATTATCGCGGACGCGAGCACAGCCTCAGATTGTGGGGCAGCTGGCTGACGCGCAAGCTTGGATCTTCATTCAAGACGACGAAGATCACGACCGAGCTCGTGGAACTCGCCCTCGAGGAATGGAAGCAGGAAACGATCGTTCGAAAGAAGCCGAACGCTCTACCGCAACGGCGATGGGCCTCTTCTTACCTGCGAACGCGGGCGCTGCATTTGTCGAACCTCTTCGGCGTGCTCTACCCAGATTGGGCGAATCCGGTCCTCGCACTCAAGGACCGTCTGCCACCGAAATCACCAGAGGTCGAGAAGGCGCAGCCCCTGCAGGTGGTGCTGCAACTTCTCGAGGCGATGCGCACCCCGACACTCGTAGGCACGCGTAAACATCCGTCGTTTGCGTCCGTCCGAGCGGCAGTGCTGGGGTTTGCCGGGCTCACCATTCAGGAACTATGGTCGATTCGCGATGCGCGGGCATTTGATCTGCGGGCAGGCGTGCTTCACATTCCCGCAAAGCGTGTGTTCGAACGATATGTCACCGTCGATGGCCATGGGGAAATCAGAGTCGCGACCGAGCAGCGAGAGCGACGGGTCGTTGTTCTGAGCGCTGACGCTGTCGACGCATGCCGGCAATATCTGGCTCATCCCGACCGCTACCACGGCGGCGGAAAGGTGACCAAGTTCGGGTATTTCAGCGTGGGATCATTCCGGCAAGCCCTTCACATTGGGTCACAGCGCGCCGGCCTGGACGGTATGGTGTCCCCATACGACTTTGGTACGGCCCGCGCTCCCTCGCTGTCCGAGGTCGCACGGCTTGTGGCGGCGATGAGACGTGACGTGGTGCCATACCGGCGGCGCGCCGACCGGACCCGGATGATGAAGGCGTTCATTCGCGCGTCCGTGTTGGCGCACACGGGGGCCAGGGTTGGCGAGCTGGCCATGCTGGAACCCGGAGACGTCCGGTTGCAAGAACGCGCGGTGCTCATGCCGACAGAAAAGCACCGCCGCCACGCAGGGAGAATGGAACGCGTCCTGAGTCGTCGGCGAATTCCCCTGAACGACTTCGGCATCGCCGCGCTACGGACGTTCGTCGAGTACGACTTGTTCGATCGCCTGGCGGATCGCTCGCGTGTGCCCGACGAAAATCTGGTCCCCTGGTATCAGGAGTTCTATTACCAAGTC
This sequence comes from Vicinamibacterales bacterium, assembly GCA_035699745.1. NCBI lineage: Bacteria > Pseudomonadati > Acidobacteriota > Vicinamibacteria > Vicinamibacterales > Vicinamibacterales bacterium. The sequence goes on along the minus strand of DASSPH010000091.1, from coordinate 34,296 downwards.
ACGGTTGCAGCACGGCGTGTGAAGGACCCCTATACAGGTGCGTCGATCTATTTCACCCCGCACTGTTTTCGCCACTCGTTTGCGACCGCTCTGGCCCCACTCATCGGCGGTGACGCCAAAACTGGAGCGAAGATTCTCGGCCACTCGCCACAAACGTTCATGCGGTACGTGCGCGCCAATGACGAAACCGCCCGTGCCGCGGTGGAGCGAATGGCCAGCGGATTACCGGGCGCAGGTGAACCTTACGCGATCGCGGCGCAGGTCTGGGCGCAGCGCCCGGTCGAAGATGGCTCAACCGGAAGTGAATGGCAGGAGCCAGTCGGGATCCGCGACGAAGTCCGGCAAGACGTCCGTGCGAACGCTGAAGGGACGCTCGAGCGGGCTTGGCGTCAGCTCGGCGCGACCTGCGCAGATCGCCATATGCACCTGGGCGCCACAGTGCGCTAGGAACGCTGCCGCCGCTCTGAGGTGACCGCCTGACGGGAGCACGTCGTCGATCAACACGAGCGGCAATCGCGGCAGATCACGAGCTCGGAGCCGGAACAGACTGTAGAGTTCCTGCGGATCCCGCGTGCCTCCGATGAGATGTGCCGGCGGATTGCCTCGCACCATCGAAGGAGATCGAATACGCCGGCCAGGCCGGGCATGAGCGTGTCTCGGAGGGCGGCCGCGAGAATCAGCGTCTTTGGTGCTGCCTTCGAGGCGACGGAGCAACCTGAATCGGGGATCGGCACGAGGGCGACAGTTGCGTCGGGACACCCAGCTCACGCCCGCAGCGATCATCTCTCCAAATCAGTCCGGCGCCCGGGCTGCGGGCGACTGATCGCGCCGGATATGTCGACCCTTGGGAGCGGCACGTCGACGTATTCCTTCAGCGGCTTGCCCTTGATCGCCCTGACGAATTGCAGCGCACTCCATTCGGGTTCGGTACGCTGTCCGAAGGCGGCTGAGTAGGTGCAGCACCTGAAAACCTTCAGAGGCATCGATTACGCGCGGCCAGCGTGCGAAGGTCAGGCCAATGTGTCGGTACGGGAAAATGGTGCGGCGGACCTGTCTCGCGTGCCAGGAACGGAAACGGCCGTTGTCAGGTGCGTGACCGGATAGAAGGCAACCGCTCCGATAGTGGCGAGACAGAGGAAGCGCACAGGGCGGGTCAAGGCCGCGAAGCGGTGAGCGCACCGAAGCAGCCAGCGAACGAAGCCTTGACGCGCCCGAGCACTTCCGCACAATTACCTCTCGGAGCGGTTGCCGCTGTCGCCGGCGGAGAGTGTCTATTGCAGCGGCACTGCCTCAGCGTGAACGTTGCCGCGCTTGTCGTCTCGTTGGATCCAAGCGTGGCGGACGTCGTAACGCTCGGCGAGAGAACGGTGGAACGTTGGACCAGTCATTTGTCAGTCCTTCGTCCACCCAAAAACCGTCGCTTTGCATCGGAGTGGTGGTAACGCTTGTTGCGGCTCGGGATCGGATGGAGTGGCGCCGACTCCGCACCCATAACGGTATTGCAGCATACATCCCGCGGGTGTTTGCCATGGTCGCGGCTGCCGATCAACTCGCACCCTCGTGAGCAGGCGACAGTCGTCCATCCCGTTGTGAAGAGGGTTGTAGCGGAAGGGCGAAGTCAGACTGATCTCGACGTAGTCTGCTGCGTCCACAGACGACAAGAATGCCTCGCACCTGCTCACAGAAGTCTCCCTTGACCTCCAGAATGAGACCACCGATGCGCCTTGAGGACGTCACCGGCGCGGGCGAGGAGCTGCTGCACGTAGGGATACATGCAGGCGGACGTCTTGCCGGACCCAATCGCACCTACGATCGCGATTCCGGTGTAGAGACCGCGCTCAGCAATGGTCAACCACGTCGGCATTGGTGCGCGCTCGCCGTTGGTCAGGTAGTGCAGCTCGCCAAGGAAGAGACAGAGATTCAGCCGCGAGGCAGCCGGAGGGTACGGCGGAAGCCGCTGCAGAGCCCGCGCCGTGTGGGCGCGACCAGCCAGGATGTAGATCATCGTGGAGACCACGGTGAAGAACAGGAACGAGGTGCTGCACCAGACGGCAACGTAGCCGTGCGATGGGGCGGGAACAATGTGGGGCGCTGATGCGCAACGAGGGCCAGGAGGGGACTGTCCACGGTGAGCTGGAGGAACGACGGTCCGACCACACCGGTGACAAGGCTGAGCGCGAGACTGATCATGAGGCGATGCTCGAGCAGGACCCGTAGGCCGTTCATGACCGTGTCGGATTGTTTGTCGTGGACGAGGCTTCTGCGTCGGCGGAAGTGGCGCCAGGTGCGGTACCCGGAGCGGACTCGCGGTTTGCTCGCCCGGCGACGAAGTCGCGGTCCTTGGCGAGCGTCGTGTCGATCAACTGGTTGAGCACGTAGTCCGCCGACTCGCCGATGAATGCGGCGTACGCGATGAGCACATCGCGGTCGGGTTCCTGGAGACGGCAGATGTGGCGAAGGGTGCGTACGCGATGCGCGCGGGGCTTGATCAGCGGCATGGCTCTCTCCTTGACGGGACGACTGATGGGGGAGCGACCCCCCGACGCGGTGATCCGCGCAGGGGCTTTGCCTCAGGCACAGCCGAAAGGGGGGTCGCTCCCCCCATCAGTCGGGACCCCTGAGCGGTCCAGCGGTGGCAGAAGACGCCACCGCGGAGGGCAGCGGCGTACGGGCACAAGTGGGGGCGGCGACGGGACATCTCGGCGTTGCGTCTGCAGACGCAAGCCGCGATGAATCTGAGAGACGGGGCCAGCGTGCGGGCCGACAGTGGGGCCGGCGTCACGGTGGAACGCTGGCCCCTAGACTAAGACGCCTGTCTGCGCCAGACAGCCAACGCTGGTGGGAGAGCCGTGACGAAGCAGGCGCGCCCGACGGTCATGCGGTCCCAAGCATGGCGCCGAATTGTTCGTAGCGGTGCGGCAGCTGCACAACCACGAGATCCGAATGCGTGGTCCGCGAGTTGGATCCAACGAGATCGCGGACGTTCGTGAAGCTCGGATATCCGTGGTCGACCCAGCTGAGGTACGCACCCTCTAGGGTTGATCCGGCGCGCCGTCGGCACTCCCGGTATCGCTGGATGTCCTCGACCGAGAGCGCATGGATCTCGTCGCTGTCGATGCGACGCCGCGCCTCGAAGAACCACGCCCGGGAGTCGCGACGCTTCCGATGGCCTGTGCATGGACCGCACGACACTGCGCATCCGTGGAGATGTGACTCGGCCTGACAACGACAAGGGTGTGAGCCGTGAGCTGTGTCGTCAGAGCGGCATGTTCTCTGACGAAGATTGAGATGTCGCGTGCAGTGAGGTCGGTGCCGAGACAGACGAAGTGCACTCGTAGCGGGTCGCGAGTGATGAAGATCGGCAGCTTCTGGACGTGGTAGCGCACCGTTGGACCAGTGGTCTGACGTGTCGCCCCGTAGGTTCGATTGCCCGGATGCGTTTGCCGATGAGCGCCCGCAGCAGGACGCGGTTCGACCGTCGGTCATCGGCATCGCTGCTGACCAGCGGGGCACGCGGCGTTTCCAGGCGCCACATACACGAGACGAGCAAGGACATTTCGGGGTGATACGCCGAAAAGCGTCGACTGGCGGTCTTGACCAGGCGCGTGGAAACCTCCACCAAGCGCCACGGAAAACGATGCGCCGGCACCCGCTGCGACCCACCAGACCCCCTCGCGGATCGGTGGTGTCGTGAGCCGCCGCAGCGATGTTTCGGGATTGAGCCGCATTCAGGTTGCCGGCATTCAGCGTGGAGGAGGAGTCTCTCCTCAGTCCGTCAGAGCGAGGCCAGGAAGCGGAGGAGCGCCGCGCGGCGCGGGACGGACGCCTGCTCGTAGCGCCGGCGGGCGGAGGAGCCTTCGCCGCCATGAGCGCGGATCGCGGCGTCAAGGGTTGGCGCGCCGCCGTCGTGCATGTATGCACCGTCCATCGCCGTGATGCCCCAGAGCGGGGGAGTGCGGAATTCGGCGGCGGCAGCAGAGCCCTCATGCAGGTCCGCGCCCTCGCGTCCCATGTCGTGCAGGAGGAGATCCGTGAACGGCTCGGCAGGAGCGTGGGTGGCATCCGCAATCCCCGCGAGGCGCGGAACGTGGCACGTGGCGCACCCGAACGCGGCGAATTCGGCTCGTCCCTCTGAGCCGGCGCGGGAAGGAGACGGCGGCGCGAGCGTCCGAACGAACGCCGAGAGCGCCCGCACATCGTTGTCGGCGACCTCGGGCGCCGGCGTGTCGCGTTCCCTGAACATGGGATTGGTGAGACCCAGTTCGTTCACGAGCGCCGCCGCTACCGCCGTCTCAATACGCGCGAACCGCGCCTTCCAGCCAAACCGTCCACCATCTGCGGCGATGCGGCCGGAGACGCCGTCGCCGTCGCGGTCATCCGGATCCGCGAGCGCCGAAATCGATCCGGCGTCGACGCGTTCGAGCAGGCCCAGGCCCAGCAGCGACGGCGGCCGGCGACGGAAAACCCGGTTGGGCAGAGGCTGCCGCACGACGGCCTTCCCGGGGCGAAACAGAAACTGGCGAAAGAGTTGCCCGCCGCTCGGATCCCTCGCGTCGGGCGAGACGATGACCAGGCTCTGGGGGCCCCCACCGCCGGCGCGCGGACTCGAGTGACACGCGGCGCAGCTCTGGGCATTGGCGAGCGGACCGGCGCCGTCGACCGGCGTCCACACGCGGTGGAAGAGCCGGTCGCCCGGTGAAGGAGAGGACTCCTGACGCACGTGGCCGTTCGCACCAATGACCATGGCCGTTGCCAGAGGCAGCGCGCCGAGGATCGCGACGGTCAACCGCACGAGGCATGCCCCCGCATCAGTCTATTTCTGACCAGCACCAGCGCCCGCACGTCACCTTCGTGTCCTAATTGAAACGACCCATGAGGGCGTCTCGTCCAGGATATCGATGTCATCCGCCGCCGGATACCAGATGTCCGCGAAGAAGGCGTTCAGGTCCCGAAAGTGCATCTCGTCGATCTGATCGAAGTGATACCAGTTGACCACGACCTTTGAAGTCGGCTGAATCGACAGCGAGTCGAACACAGACTTCGGCTCGAACGTGTCATCGTCCGCGTCGACGTTCGCGAGTAACCGGGAACGATCGAAAATAACGCGAACGACTCCCTCTCCGTCGGCGTCGGTGCCAAGTTTCGCGGCCAGCCGAGCCTCACCCGCGTCAAGCGTCCGGAACCACGGAAACGCTCGACCCGGATGATCGCGGGCGAAATTCTCCAATTTAACCGCGTGCATTGCCGAACGAAGCTCTAAACCTGGATACTGACGGCGAAATCATCGTCTAGCCACCGCCCCCTTTCGCTTCAGTCAGCACTAGCCACAAGTCTGAAGGTCCCGCCACGTGCAGCGTACCTTCATGATCGATGAAGACAGCCCAGTCGCCATTGACGCCGGCGAACACGTTCTCTCGTCCCGCGTTTATCGCCGCCAGATCGTCGTACGTCAGACTCGACAGCAAAACCACGAAGTCGCTTCGCTCCCCGTGATTCCTTCGGTCAGGAAGTAGAGCAGCTCGGTTTGGTTCTTCGCCGCCATCCATCCTCGCAACGCCTGTAACACGCCATCAGACGGCACGTATTCAACGGGAATTGCAATCGTCCCCTGATACGGCAGATCCGCAGGCAGCTGCACTTCGTACAGATCGCGTCCTGTCGGCAATCGGCGCTTGAATTCGCGCCAGGCAGCTGGGTCGGCGGGTCGGATCACAAGGGAACAGCTGAAACACACTTGGTCATCCTCGGGATACCACTCATGCCGAAAGGGCATCTCGACAGATGACGGCGAGATCAACGCACACCGCGGCGAGACGGCCGTGTAAGGACTCGGCAGCGAATCGCATTCACGTGTCGCCGCTCACGTCGGTTCCGGACGCGTGGCGCGTATTCGCTCGAGCAACTCACGCGCTGTCCGATAGCTGGGGTTGAGTTCTATCGCCTCTTCCAGTTTGACGATGGCATCGTCGGTCAGTCCGAGGCCCACGAGAACCTCCGCCAGCAGATATCTCGCCCGAAACTGCCGATTGCCGAGTCCCGCCGCCGCGGCAAGGTAGACGAGCGCCTCCTCGGGGCGCTGGAGTTCCCGAAGCGCCGTGCCCAAAAGCTCCAGTGTTTTGTAATGCGGCCGCAATGCCAGCGCGCGCTGCAGGTGCCCGACGGCGGTCGTGAAGTCACCTCGGTCCATCGCGTCCCGGCCCGACTGGTACAGCTCAGATGCTGTGTCTTCGCCCATAACGCTACATTGTGGCTCAGTGCCGCCCTTGCCGTCAGGGATCCTTTCTACCAGATAGGTCAGGCGCCCAGAGTTCGCGCAATAGGTCGCCGACATCCTTGTATGGAACCACAATATTCACCAAGTCTCCGACGCCAGAATTCGGATTCCGGATCACTTCGGCCGCTTCGGCCACGTCGGACAGCAGCAGCACTGCGCCCAACACGGGAACGGCGCGTCCCGCCTTCTTCACGAACTGTTTGACGACCTTCCGAAGCGCGTTACGGTATTTCTTCGGCGGTTTTGCACAAGGCCGCCCGCCGTGCGTCGGATCCCAGCCACCCTTGTGATTCACCACGGTTTCCGAGCCGTCCGGCCACTTGACGTGCATATTCGGGTGTGGCTGTTGATTCATGTCCACCCTGTATGGCACGTTTGGATGGCCTGGCAGGGTACCGGAATTGGGGTACCTCGGGCCGAGGCCTAATGGATCGGTCCAGTTTGTCGGCGCGTTGCTGACATAGGCGTACAGGTTTGGATCTCCCGACGCCAGTCCAAGCGCATCCTCACTCAGGAACCGCTGCAGCCGAGGACTGTAGTACCGTGCACGGTAGTAGTACAACCCAGTGCCGTCGTTCTCGCGGCCCGTGAACTGCGATGCGTTACCGCTGGCCTCGCCGCTTCCGCTCGTCGCGCCGAAGGCGTCATAGGTATAGCGCGTCTGAACCGCCCCTTCAGGATCCGTCAGCGCCAGCGCAGATCCCAAGCCGTCGGCGACGAGCCATCGCGCGGTCGCTCCGCTCGTGCGCCGCAACAGCTCGTCGATGCCGGGTCCGTACAGCAGGTTCGCGCTCGGGGTGGCCTCGGAGAGCTCCTGCACCGCTTGGGGACCGTCATACACGTACTCGGTGGTCCCCGCGCCGGTCGACTTTCCGATCCGGCGTCCGAATGCGTCGTACTGGAAACTTGCCGGTTGCAGCCCTCCCAGCGCGGACAGCCGATTGCGGGCATCCCAGCTGTAGGTCCGGCTCCCTTCACTCAGGACGTTTCCGGCATCATCGTAGGTCAGGGTCGTTCCGTTCCACTGAGTCAGCCGGTTCGCGTCATCGTAGACAGCGGACGTGAGCGGCGGCGGTAACGTCGTCCGCGCCCACGTGCCGCCCATTTCAATCCTGCGGCCCGCCGCATCGTACCCGTACGTCACTGTCCCGAGGACGGTCGTGCCGAGTTTGTAAGTCAGGCCGGCAATCTGGGAAGTACCCGCATACCCGTATTCGACGCGTACGCCGTTAGGCAGCGTGACAGCGGTCCGTCGGTTCGCGTCGTCGTACTCGAAGCCGACGACGCTGGTTCCCTGCGTGATGCTTGTCAATCGGTTCGAATCGTCGTACCCGTAACTGATTGCCGTCTGGCCGGCAACCGTCATGGACGTGCGGCGGCCGGCGTCGTCGTATCCGTACGTGACCACACCGCGAGACGTCGTTTCCGATGTCAGCCTGTCCAAATCGTCGTAATCAAGGGTCGTCGTCCCGCTGACGGAATCCACGACTTGCCGTAGACGATTGCCGCCGTCATAGGTGTACGCTGTCGTCGCGCCGTCGGCGTATGCGGCGCTGGTCATACGGTTCAGCCCATCGTAGCGGTAGGTGCTGGCGAGACCCCGCCGATCGATGTGCTGAAACAGATTGCCCGAGCGGTCGTAGACGAAACGCTCCATCTTGAGAAGCGGATCCTTGCGCGTTTCGACGCGGTCCATCGCGTCGTAGGTGTATTCGGTCACCTTGCTTCGCGCATCCGTGACCATACGAAGGTTTCCATTGCCATCGTAGGTGAGCGTTGTGCCGCCGTTCTGAGGGTCGACAATCTGTCGCACCTGGTTCAGCAGGGTGTAGTCGTAGCGCGTCACGTTGCCCAGTGGATCCGTACGGGTCAGCGTACGCCCGGCGCTGTCCGTCAGAATCCGGGTGGTGTGTCCCGCACCATCGATGAAGCCGCTAAGATCGCCCTTGTCGTACAGGAACGTGATCGTCCCGGCCGGGTCGGTGGCGGACGTGATCTGGCCGGCGGCGTTGCTACCGAATGTCACCGAGTGGCCGAGATGATCGGTGACGCGCTCGAGCGTTCCGTTGACCGTGTAATCGTAGGTGGTCGTGTGATCGAGCGGATCCGTGAACGTGGCGAGCTGGTTGAAATCCGGTTCGTATGTCGCTGTCGTCTCGATCGGCGTGGCCGTATGTGCGAGCCGCTTGATGCTCGTGAGATTGCCCTTGTCGTCGTAGGTGTAGTCCGTGCGCCGCAGCAGCCCGTCCGTCTCCTTCTCGATCAGGTTGGTACCGGCCTGCCGCTCCACTACGGTCGCCTGCTGCTCGGGGCGCCCGACCGCACGCGTGTCGGCCAGCCAGTAACCGCTCGAGTTGAAGGTCACGCGACGCAGGATCCCGCGCGGATCGGTCACGTCGGTCTGGGTGACGACCCCCGACGCATTGGTGGTGTACGCGAACTGGTACGCGGAGCCATCGGCCTGCGTCTGCCGGATCACGCGGCTATTCAGGTCGTACTCGTTCGTAAGATAGACGATTCCCCGCGGATCTTTGATCGTCTTCATCCGGTGCGAGCTGTCATAGGTATATTCAGTGACGCCCGATTCCGCGTCCGTCACCTTCCACAACCGCCCGCTGGCGTCGTACTCGTAGCCGACTGTTCTGTTCACGTTGTCACGGGCCTGGCTGATGCGGCTCGACGGGTCGTAGGTGAACTCGATCCAGCGGCCGTTCGGCGACGTGATCCGAGTCAGGCGCGAGCTGCTGTCACGCGTGAACGTCAGCTGATTGCCGAATCGGTCTCGGATGCCGACGATCGCCGCCTCGGCCGGGGTCGCCGCGAACTCCGCTTCGGGGAACTCGTAAACCGTGCCGTCGGTGAAACGGAGATCCCATTGCACCTTCGATCCGTTCCATGAGACGCGCGACTTATAGAAGCGGCTCGGTGTCGCGGTGTGCTCGTAGATGGCGTTCGAAAAGCCGGTGCCTGCCGAGATGCGCGGGAAATGAATCCTGGCGCCATCCGGCAGGACGATCTGTACGTAGGTCCACGGATTGGTGTCGCCCACGATGAACATCTCGTAGGGGTGTGTGGATCCCATGCCGAACGGCCGCGACCGAAAGTCGCGCGGCCGGTAGGTCCGGGTCAACTGGACCGGGAGCACGTCGGGCAGCGCCAGGTCGGTCTTGCTGTAGACGAACAGGCCGGTGGCGAGATCCACGGGATCGCCATCCTCGCACTCGTTGCAGGGCGGCGGACCTTCGGCGGGCCCGAAGTTCGGATCGCCGACCATGGCCCCGGTGAACTCGTAGATTGAGACGCCGGGTCCTGGCTCGATACGCTTCGCGTCGGGAGTGACGGTCCCGAGGCCATACACGAACCATCCGCGATGTTCCGGATCGTAGTGCCAGAAGTCGACGTCAGTGCCGGGCCGCCGGGAGCGGTAGTTCGGATAGACGATGCGCGCGCCCGCGGGCCAGCCGGAGCTGACGGACTCGAGATACGCGCCGCCGGGCTGGATGGTGAAGTAGATCGGCACGTCCACGCCGAGGGGCAGCGGGAACGGCGGCCGGTCGACCGGAATCGGCGTGATGCTGACTTCGCGCGCGGCCTTGTGATCGATGTCTTTGATCACGGTACCGGCCGGCAGCGTCACCTCGAGCCCTGGAATGCTCGGCGTCCGCAGGACGACATCCGCCGTCGTCGGCGATGCGATCGTGACGGCGTTCTGCTTGTCGATGCGCGGCATCCAGCTCGTGTAGGGAAGGACGTGCGTGTCTCCCTCTTTCACCTCGATGCCGACACGGAAGACGCCATACGATCGTCCCTGCGTGCTCGCGGTGCGGGCGTCGATGACGAGCTCCTGCCGTCCGGCTGCGACGGACTCGACCAGGAACCGCCCCGTTCGGTCCGATATCCCTCTCGCCTCGCCCACTCTCACCGTGGCACCGGGGAGCGGTTGTCCATTGAGGCGAAGCAGCTGCCCCGAGACGGCGGTCACACCCGCGGCGGCTCTCAGCGGTGGCAGGCGCTGCCACGGCGAGGGTTCCCGGCCTGTTCTCCAGCCATGGATCGCGCCCGGGTCCGGCGTCCACAGCTCGTCGTCCACGGTGCCGCCGCTGTCGGCGCGCTCGCCCGCGATCGTGAACGTGAGTACGGTCGGCGCCAGCCGGCGCGCGCCGGGTGCCGTCAGGCCATCCAGCGTCAGCGTGTAGGTGCGGCCGCGGTCGAGCGGCGCGAACGGCCGGAGGAACAGGAGCATCCCCGCCTCCGCAGCAACGCGTTCGATCGCCACGATCCCGCCGGTCTCGTCCTGGAGACGGACGGTTCCGTCGTTCACGGATCGCACCTGCACGGCGGTCGAGAAGCGCAGGCTGACGCGCACATCCGCGGCAACGCCGCTCGCGCCGGCGTGCGGATCCGATGCGGACAGGTGGAGACCGGCCCGGGTGTCGAGTGGACCTGCAGGCAGCGAGATGCGCGTGTCCGGATCGATGATCTCGTCGCTCCGGCGATCTCCGCCCGATGCGGCAGTGCCTCCGGATAGCCGTACGCGGCCGTCGGGCAGCAACTCCGCGTGATGCCGGCCGCGCGGGGCGAGCAGCGCGATGGCCTGCGGCGCGCTGCCGGCCGCCGCATCCGGCGTACCCGAGGGATCCCAAATCAGTGCGTCGCTCAGCGCGTCGCCGGCCGGCGACGTGCCACCCGTGATCAGCACGCGACCGTCGGTCAACAGAGTCGCGCTGTGCCACGCCCGGTGCAGGGCCGGATCAGGGGACACCGCCATCGGAGCGAACCAGCCGGTGGCTGGATCGAAGCGTTCGATCAACGAGATGACCTGGCCGTTCCGGCTGATCCCGCCGACGATGACGACAGAGCCGTCGGCGAGCACCGTACCCGTGTGCCCGGCACGCGGCTGCAGAAGACTGCCGGGCACGGCGGTGCGCAGGTTGTGCTCGGCGTCCACCAAAGCCGGGGGAATCGGCGAGCCGTCCCGCTGCCATCCACCCACGACGAGCCACCGTCCATCGGGCAGGAGCGTCGCAGTTTGCCCCGCCGCCACAATGACCGCCGGCGGCGGCTGCTGGCTGGATGCGCTGCGGAGGCCGGCGCCGGGATTCAGGAGCAGTGCACAGGTCGCACAGAGCCAGATGAGGAGGCGCCGATGCAGATCGACTCGCGTGTTCATGCTCGTTCTCCGCTGACTGACCGACATCAGAACTGCACCACGATCGTGACGTGGCCGACAGTGGTGCCGCTCGGATCGATGCTGACCCTGTAGGTGCCGGCCGTGGCGAGCGTCTGATCGTTGAACGTGAAGCCGCCGCACGAGAAGGTAGAGGCCTGCTGCGATCCGTCCGGACGCAGCAGCTTGAACGTCGTGCAGCCGAGGTTGCTGTTCGAGCCGATGATGTCGACCACCTGCCCGGCCGTCGCGCTGAACGTCACCGCGGCATTCTGGCCGGGGCCCGTGGTGTTGACCGTGGCGCCGCCAGGCGCGCCAATCGTGGTGGACTGCACGTCGTCAGCGGGAACGTTGGTCAACTTCAGCGTTGCCGAGCCCTCCGCCGCACCGTTCGGATTCAACGTCACGCTGAACGTGCCGTTGACGCCCAGGATCTTCACGTCGCTGAAACCGGTGGGACACACCGTCGTGTTCCAGACGACGGTCTCGTCGGGGTTCCGAATCGCCACGGCGGAGCAGCCGAGCGCGCTATTGGCGATCTCCAGCGCGACACGCTGACCGGTCGTGCCGCTGAACGTATAACGGGCATTCTGCCCGGGATCCTCGATGGTCAGCGGGAGCGGCGTGCCGGGTGTAATCGTGCCGGACAGATCCGCAGACACGACGTAGAGCACCAGCGTGAAGGTGCCTTCCGCCGGGCCGCTCGGATCCAGGACGACGGTGTAGGTCCCCGTGGTGGGCAAGGTCACCGGCTCGCGGAACCCGGTCGGACAAATGAGGCCGGACGAGAGCACGCTGGAATCCGGATTCAGGATCGCGAGAGTCGAGCAGGACGAGATCGACGTCGCCGGCACGTTCAGGCTGATCCTCGTCCCCGCGGTGCCGCTATACGTGTACCGGGCGTTCTGGCCCTTGCTCAGGCTGTCGGCGATCGCCGTCTCGTCGAGGATCGTTCCCGTCAGATCCGCCGCGACGGCGAAGAGGGTGACGGTGAGTTGTCCGATGTTGGTGGACATCGGGTTCACGTACACGCTGTAGGTGCCTGCGACCGGCGCCAGGACCGCATCGATCCACTGCTCGCCCTGCGCGACGCAATTGTCCGCGGCGAGCACCACATCCTGCGGATCGCGGATCGACACGCCGACGCCGCACGTGAACCCGGTCGCGTACGTGCTGCCGGAGATCTTCAGGATCACCCGTTCGCCCGCGGCGGCGGTGAACGTCCGCCGTCCGTTCTGCCCGGGAATAGATGTCGCGACCACCACGGCATTCCCATCCGGCGCGATCGGGCCGGTGGTGTCCGTGGCGTCGTGCAGGGTGACGCTGGCGTTCCCGATGTGGGTCTGACGCGGGTTGAGCAGCACCGTGTAGCTGCCGTTGACCGGGAGCGTCCTGGCATCCATGAAATCCTCGGACGGGCTCAGAACCAGCGCCGGGCCAAGTGTCGTGCCGTCGGGATTGAGCACCGACACATCGCTCTGAGGAATCGTGACGGAGGACAGCGTCGCGCTGACCTGCCGTTCGGCGACCCCGGTAAACGTCAAGCGCGCGTTCTGGCCCGGTGCCCCGATCGGGACCAGGACGGCGTCGCCGCCGGGAGCGATCGTGCCGGTGAACTCGGTCGCGTCGTGAACGATGACCGTCCGATTGCCTGTGGTACCGGGCAGCAGTTCCACCGTGTAGGTGCCCGCCGCCGGCATGATCGTCGCGTCCACGAACGTGCCCCCGGACTGCCCGTTGATGAAATACGTGCCGTCCGCTCTGCGCCACGCGAAACTGCGGGTGCCGTCCGTGATGTTCGTGAACTGCAGGCTGACAGGCTGTCCGGCCTGTGCGTCATAGATCAGCAGTTGCAGCTTCGTCGTGTTCGTGTTCGTGACCACCGTCGGCTGCCCGAATGACACGCGGGCAGTGAGGTCGACGTTGGCGGGCGAATGCGCCGGTGGAGCGACGTAGAAGTCCGCGGCGCTGATGGCGGCGCCGAAGGCGGTCGTGACGCGGATGCGTCCCGACGTGCCCAGCTGCGGAACCGAGGCGATCACCTGCGCCGGCGTCGCGCTGTTCAACCCGCCGCGCCTGATGTTGAAATCCACCAGGTTGCTGGCCGTCGACGCCGCGAAGTTCGTTCCGTTCACCGTGACCAGCGTGCTGGTGGTTCCGATCGCCGGTGTGAACGAGGTGATGGTCGGCGCCCCGGAACTCGCCGTCACTTCGAAGTTCGTCGCGCTCGTATCGGACCCGGATCCAACGGTGACCGCGATCGGCCCGGTGACGGCGCCGGAAGGCACCGTGGTCACGATCGATGTCGCCGTCGCGGAGGTCACCGTGGCCGGGGTCCCCGCGAATGTCACCGCGTTCTGCGAGAGCGTCGGACTGAACCCGCTCCCGGTAATCGTCACGACCGTCGACACCGGACCTCGATTCGGCGAGATCTCCAGCACCGCCAGAGTGCTCGAGGCGTGCCGGCTGATCGACGTGACGTTGCCTACGGCGTCGTAGGCGTATCGCGCCGTCTCGCCGGTGGTGTCCACGACCGCGACGAGGCGGCCGACCTCGTCGTAAACGTACCTGACAGTCGGCGGCGCCGCAGTCGGGAGACTCAGGTTCACCGTCGCATTCCCGGCGTCCGCAACCGCGACGCCGCTCTGAGCCTGCGAGGCAAATGCGGGGGCCGACGCTTCGACCGAGTACGTGCCGGGCGCCAGCCCGCCGATCGTGTAGGCGCCGGTGCCGTCCGCCGTCGTGCTCATGGCCGCTCCGCCGCTGCCCGTCGCGGTCACCGACGCGCCCGCGATTCCCGTCAGCCCGTCCGGCTCCGTGATCCGGCCGGTCACCGTTCCGGCCGCGTCCAGCGCGGCATTCCGCACCGTCGCGCCGGCACCCACAGCCACGTTCGTGTAGACCTGTGTCAGCAGGCCGGCCGCCGCAACCCGCACGTCGTAGCTGCCGGAGCTCAGGGCCGCCACACTATACGTGCCGTTGGCGGCCGTGGTGCGTGACGCCACCACGACACCCGACTGCAGCACGTCCACGGTCGCGCCGGCAATCGGCACGCCCGTCGTCGCGCGCGTGACGGTGCCCGACAGCGCACCGGACGTCACGACCGTGAACGTCAGGCCGTTGCTCGTGCCGCCGGTGGTCGCGACTCTCACGAGCCCTGTCGTCGCCGTGGAAGGAACGGGCACGGTGATGCTCGTCGCGTTCCAGTTGGATGGCGTGCCGGGGACGCCGTTGAACGTCACCGTTCCGGTCGCGCCGAAGAACTCGCCGGTCAGCGTCACTGACGTCGCCGCCACGCCTACGACCGGAGACAGGTCGGTCAGCACGGGCTGTGGCGGCGTAATCGCGGGAATCGCGACGTACGAATCGTAGTTGCCGTTGAGAGTGCCCTCGAGGTGCACTTCCGCCTTGACGGACTTGTTCCCCGGACCCCCGGTCATGTCGATGCCGGCCGAGACCCAGAAGCGATCCGTCGCGGTGAGCTGCACGGCACTCGCCTCGCAGGAGAAGATGAACTTCGTCAGCGTGGTGGTGAGCGGACTCGTGCCGGTGGCGGTGCAGATCAGCGGGCCGCTGTCGTTGTTCAGGCGCAGACGGGCCTGCGGGTACATCGCGCCGGGGTTGGCGGTCTTCTTCATCCAGATGGTGAACGTCACGATCGAACCGGACGCCAGCGATCCGGCGGTTCCCGGAACGCCCGCCTGCGTGTCGAACTGCTTGATCACAACGGCAGTCGGCGAGAGGTTCTTCAGCTCGATCGACTGAATCGCCACCGTCGGGGCATGGGGGTCGGCTGTTTTCAATTGCGCGTGCCCCGCGGTGGACGACGCTTCACTGTGCAGGTGATAGGTCGTCTGGGCGAAAGCGTGGGCGGCGCATCCAAGAACGAGCACGAGCGTGAGAGCGATCCGCGCCTGCATCATCGTTGTCACTGACGGAGAAGAGCGTCGCGTCATGATGTCGGACCTTCTCGGAAGAACGCGGAACCGTGCGGTTCGGCGCCGGCAGGGGAGCGTCGCGGGTATGTGCGACCCCGTGCCATCACGCGGTCGGTCGTCCGCAGGACTGGCACGCTCACCTCAGCCGCACAATCGGAACGTTTCGTCGTCTGCCGAAAGCGGCGTACGCTGTAAACTGGACGTGCGGCATTCTCGTTGCGCGTCGCGAGTCGCGCAATTCCCATACGCCCGTTTTTCGCGCCGGAACACGAACACACAGGACGTCGTCATGGAAGGTTCAGTGGATAGCCGGCATGGGCTCCGTCTCGCCTGGGCTTCTTCGGTCAGGAACATCTATCAAGCCGTGGTCGGGGAGTTGTCGTGCGGCGATCCGACGCGCGTCGATCCGGCGGTGCAACGTCTGAAAAGAAATCTCCCTCCGCCGGCGAACGGCGTGGAGGCGGACCATCTTCGGCAGTCGCTCGCCATTTTCACGGAGCGCAGCGCACGCGCGGTGCACGAACGGTTTCATGCGAACTTCCCGCGTCCGATCTGCGTCGCCTCGCCCCCACCGCAATCGGAAGCCGCGTGGGTGAATACGCGATCGATCGATGAGCTGCTGGATGAGTGGCAGAGCGTTTACACGGCATGGTTCGATCGGCACCACACGCTGCCGCCGGTGCTGCGCGCTGCGCGGATCCTCGAAGCGCAATTCGCCGAACCGCTGACGATCGACACCCTGGGACAGGCGGCCGGGGCCAGTCGAACGATACTCGGACAGCAGTTCACGCGAACGTTCGGTCTGACGCCATCGGACTATCTCGCGCGCGTGCGGGTGCGCGAAGGGCTTCGTCGGCTTCGACACCGCGGCGACAGCGTCGCAACGGCGGCGCAGGCGGTGGGCTACCAGAGTGAAAACAAGTTCTACGCGCGGGTAAGGGTGTACACCGGTCTCACGCCGTCACGGGTAAAGGAACTGGACGAAGCCGCGTTCGAGGACCTGCTCGCGCGATGCGTGCCGCTGATGGTGAGTCCGCACTGCGCACGCGCACCCATGCCTATGGATCGTTC
The DNA here is from genome assembly GCA_035699745.1 of Vicinamibacterales bacterium. Taxonomy (NCBI): domain Bacteria; kingdom Pseudomonadati; phylum Acidobacteriota; class Vicinamibacteria; order Vicinamibacterales; species Vicinamibacterales bacterium. The sequence continues at coordinate 17,846 of DASSPH010000091.1, read as the reverse complement.
CGCTAGGGATGGAATGTGAACTCCACGGTGTCGACGTCACGGGATCCTTTGCGACCCCGGAGTTTCGCAGTTACTGCCAGGAGAGCGCCGTTGTTCTCGTATCGCGCCAGATGCTCGTTCCCCACGAGGCCTCGTCCACCACGGCGCCGCGACTCGTAGCGCCGTCGCCTCCGTGGAAGCCCCCCTGCTCGCGCTGCGACGTCGCTGTGACGCTTGCGGCAACGTGATGAGCGACCCTGCGGACTGCTGATTTTGCCCCGAGGGTCACGGCCACGTCCGTGGCCGGGTTCGCAGTAACCACACCCCGTCCGAATACCGACAAGAAAGACGCTCAGCACCCTAATAATCCCGCGCTGTACATCCGGTGCGCAACACATCGCATGCGGTTGGTGCGCCTGACGGTGGGCGCACTCGGTGGGCGCACCCGGTACAGGGCTCTATCCGGATTGCGCCAAGTTTCTGTTGCAAACAGATCGAGGACCTCATGAACGTGAAGGGGTTCGGCGAGAAGGCGTTCCTCAAGCTGAAGCCGCTGCTCACGGTCGCGACGAAGCCCGACACATCCGGCGACGGCCGCCACTGAATCGCCCACGTCGATGGCACGCCGGCTTCACGGTCACCCCGGCTTCACGCTCCTCGAGCTGCTGTTCGTGGCGGCGATCGCGGGCACTCTGACGGCCATCGCCGTCCCGCGCAGCCTGCGTGCCCTCGACGACTTTCACACGCGCAGCGCCGCACGGTATCTGGCGCAGCGGATCGCCGCGGCGCGCGTCGACGCCATCCGCCGCGGGTGCGCCCACGGTCTGCGGTTCGCGGCGTCCGCGGCCGACTACACCATCACCGTCGTCGCCGACGGGAATCGCAACGGCGTGCGGACATCCGAACTCGCCAGCGGCGTCGATCGGGTGCTCGGCGAGCCCGAGCGCATCGACGGGCATTTCCCCGGCGTGTCGTTCGGCCTTCATGAAGGTGTGCCGGATGCGGACGGAGGGCCCGCAGGAACGCTCGACGGTGTGCGCATCGGCACGGCGCGGCTGCTGATCGTGAACGTCGACGGCACCGCCACGTCAGGCACGTTGTATCTGCGCGGCCCCAGCCGCTCGCAGTACGCCGTGCGCGTGCTCGGCGTCACCGGCCGCGTCCGGGTCCTGCGCTTCGATGCCGTCCGCAGCCGCTGGGTGGCCATATGAGTGGAGCCGGCCATACGACGCCGCACGAACGCCGCCGTGAGGCGAGAGTCGCGCCCGACGGGCTGCGCGCCCGCGTTCGGCCCGGACACACCCTCGCGATCGTCGACGTCAGCGCCGGCGGCGCCCTGGTGGAAGCCGCCTGTCAGCTTCGCCCCGGATCGCGAGTCGACGTGCACCTGGAGCGGGACGACGGGCGCCGAACGGTGGCGGCAATGGTCTCACGCTGCAGCGTGTCGGCGATCGATGCCGTCGAAGGCGTTCTTTATCGGGCGGCACTGTGCTTCACGGAGCGGTGCGACTGGGTGCGGGAATCTCTGACTCGGGAAGGGTAGTCGTTGCCCGCGCGCCCCGCCGATCCACGGGACCTGCCTACCCGGCCGGCGCGGCGCGGCAGCAGCGGCAGCAGACAAGGTGAGGAAATGATTCCGACATTTCGCAATCGATCGATGGCATCGAGTTTGGAGCGGCCGGCCGCCTCCACGCAGAACGGAGGTGTCATGGTGCGCGGGTGGTGTCGGTCTTCCGAGCGGCGGCGCGGAATCTGGACGATTCTGTCGGCGGTGGCCGCCGCGCTGCCGGGCTGCAGCGAAGCGCGCCACCTGCGCCAGCGATTCGAGTGGGAGCTGCGCGATCTGCTGCAGGCCAGGGAGGTCGAGCTGCGCGACGGCTGCGCGATGGCACGGCCTCCGGACTCGACGCTGTCGATCGACGTCACGGCGGGGGATTTCACGCTCGGCGCGATCGACGCCGAATTCGAGCCTGGGCGCGCCTTCGACGAGTGGGAGCGCGAACTGATCGAATCGGCGCGCGAGCTCGCCGCGCTGGTGCTGATCATCGATCGCGTACAGCGCGCCGGCACCCTTGGTGTCGTCACCTCCGCATCGCGAGCCGACGGCGCGGCGCCGATCGTCGGGTCGTCCGCCGGCATCCGTGCCGTGCGCGCTCGCATCGAGCGTGTGGCGCCGACCGGATTCACCATCCTGATTCAGGGCGAGAGCGGCGTCGGCAAGGAGCTGGTCGCGCGCCAGATCCACGATCTCTCGCCGCGGCGCGGCGGTCCCTTCATTCCGGTCAACTGCGCCGCGATCGTCGAGACCCTGCTCGAGGCGGAGCTGTTCGGGATCGAGGATCGGACGGCGACCGGCGTCCGCGGGCGCCGGGGGAAGTTCGAGGCCGCGCACGGCGGCACCTTGTTCCTGGACGAAGTGGCCGACCTCTCGCAGTCGGCGCAGGCCAAGCTGCTGCGCGCGATCCAGGAAATGTCGGTCGAGCGCGTGGGCGGGGCGGAGCCCCGCCAGGTCGATACGCGGATCATCGCGGCGACCAACAGCGGGCTGTCCGACCTGGTCGCCCGCGGCCGCTTCCGGATGGATCTGTTCTACCGGTTGAACGGTGTCGAGATCGACGTGCCGCCGTTGCGCCAGCGTCCGGGAGACATCCTGGAGCTGGCGGACTACTTCCTCGAGCGGCACCGCGACTTCCGCCGTCTGCGTCTGTCTCAAGCCGCGTCAGACGCGCTGCTCGCGTACCGCTGGCCGGGCAACGTTCGCGAGCTGGAGCGCGTGATCGAGCGTGCCGTGGCGCTGGCCGATTCGGATCAGTTGCAGCTCGACGATCTGCCGCCCGCGCTGCTCGACGGCTACGTGCCTGCGCTGATTCCCTCGTTTCAGCGCTACGACTCGATGCGTGCGTGGGGGAGCCGGTACGCGCGGCTGGTGCTGGAGCGCTGTCAGCAGAACAAGCGTCAGGCCTGCCGCGAGCTGGGCATCTCGTATCACACGCTGCAGGCATATCTGCGGTTCACACCGGAACTCGGGGCCGGGTCGCCTCCGGCAAAAAAGACCGGCGCAGGCAGGGCGGGTGCTCCGCAGAGGTGCGCGCCAGAGTCTCGATCGGAAGGAGTGCCATGGTGAAGAAGGTTCTGTTTGCCGCACTGGTGCTGGCCGGCTCGGTTGCCACACCGCAGCCCGCCCTGGCCGGGTGCACCACCACGCTCGCGGACTGCTACACCGCCGCCGCGAAGATCGACAGCTTCTGGTACCGCTGGGCGGCGGGCCTCGACTGCGAACTCGATTACGTCGAGTGCGTGCGCGTGAAGCTGATCGGCACATAGCGCAGACAACTCTCGGATGCACGGCCGGACCATGGTGGTCCGGCCGTGTGGAGACGATCCATGGAAGCGCATCTCGTCATTGCGTTGTCGTTTCTGGCGCTCGTGGCTCCGGCATGCGCCGCAGCGCCCCACCCGGCCTCGTCCCCGGCGCCGCTCACACGGCTTTTCGGTCCCGTCATCGGGCAACAGCCGATCAGGGGCCGCGAAGAAGGCGACGGGGTGATCGTGCTGCTCGTCGACAACATGCTCGTGCGCGTCGACGTCGACGAACGCCGCGCGACGAGTACGCCGATCGGGCTCGACTCAGGGCAGATGTGCTGGGGGCTCGGCCGGCTCGCAGACGGCTCTCTCTGGACGCTGCGGGGCCGGTTCTCCGCGGTCAGCATCGACGCCCGCGGCCGGCCATCGCGCGCCATCGAGCTGAGCGAACCGCACGCCGGTCTCTTCGCGGCCGGCGCTCGATTGATCTATCAGAAGGCGGTCTCCACGGCGGGTGAGCCGGTGCTGCGCGCCGCGCCGCCGGGAGGCGATTGGACGACGTGGAGCGACCTGCGGGCGCGGAGGTTCCCCGGTATCGATCGGGCGCAGGCGTCGGCATTGAATCTGGTCGCGTGCGGCCGCAGTCGTACGGTGGAGCGCGCCTGCTGGTTCCCGGACGAGGCTGCCGTCGCCCTGGTCGACGCGGATGGGCGCACGCGGCGTGTCGCCCTGACCGGGCTCGACGCCATTGCGCCAGAGGTCCTGCTCACCGCCGAGAACCCTCGACGTCCCATTCGCGACGTCTACATAGACGACGAGCGCCGCATCTGGGTGCTGAGCAGCGGCGAGCCTGGCGCCGGGGCGGCGGACGTGCCTGGCGGCTGGCTCCTGGCGCGTTACGCGCCCGACGGCATGCCAGACGGGCAGACGCGGCTCGCCGAGCCGGCGCGGCTGATTCTCAGGATCGACCGGAGCCGCGTGATCCTTCTCGCGGGATCGGGGGATGTCAGCGAGGTCGCGTCGTGGTGAAGCGGTCTCGTCCCGGCCCGCTCCGCTACTTCCTCGTACTGTCTTTGCATCCGCCGTATGCGCTCCTCGTTCTGGCCGCGGTCGTCGCCATCGGCGTCACCACCACCGTGCTGGACCGCAAAGAGCTCGACGGCGGGTTGGGGATGGTGCTCTTCACGCAGATGTTCCTGGCGTCGACGGGTTTCGTCGCGCGGGCGCGGCGGGGACATTTCGATCCGCTGTTGGCCGGCGGAACAACACGCGCGCGGATAGCGGCGGCCCACTGGGCGGCATCCATCGCACCGGGGGCGATCGCATGGGCGATTCTCGCCGGCATCGGGGCAGCCGCCGGCGCGCCTGATGCGCTCTCGGCGATTGGCGGCGCTCGCGCAGCCGCGCTGCTGATCGTATCGGCGCTGTCGTGGGCCGCGGGATTCTGGCTGCCGCGCGGCGCCGCGGGAATGCTCTGGATGGCGCTGCTCATGGGGCTGGTCGTGCAGCGCCCCGAGCTTCTCGCGGCGCCAACCGGCGCCGGATCGGTTTCGACGCTCATCCTTCACATCGTCTCACTCGCCGCGTGTCCGTTTCTGCTTCTCGGGCAGCATCCGCCTCTCGCGCCAGGCGCGCTGGCGGGGTCGCTCGTGTTGTCGATCGCGGCGATGTGTGCGGTGTGGCGGCGCGCAGCGGTGTTGGACGTGTATCTGCTGGATCGATCATGAAGACGCGACTGGAGCTGGCGGCGGTGACGAAGCGGTTCGGCGCGCTCCCGGTGCTCGCGCAGGCGTGGCTGCAGGTCCGCGCCGGCGAGGCGGTCGGACTGGTCGGCGCCAACGGCGCGGGGAAGACCACGCTGCTGCGGATCGCCGCCGGCCTGGTGATCCCCGACGGCGGCGTCGTGCGAACCCTCGAGTCTCCCGCGGGCACCTGCTATTTCGGCGGCGAATCGACGCTGCCGCGTGAGGTGCGGGGAAGACGATGGGCGGGGCTGTTTGGCGTGAGCAGTCAGGAGCGGCGGCGGCTCGGTGCCCTGTCGCGCGGCAGCCGGCAGCTCTACGGCCTGCGGATCGCGCTCGCCACCTACACCGACCTGCTGATTCTCGACGAGCCGTGGGAGGGGCTCGATCCGTCGGGTGCGGCGTGGCTGACCGACGCCCTTCAGCGGCGGCGTGACATGGGTGCGGCGCTGCTCGTCTCGTCGCATCGGCTGCACGATCTGGTGGAGGTCTGCTCGCGCTTCCTGCTGCTCGAAGGCGGCCGGTGCAGAGCGATTACCGATCGCGACGATCGGCCGCGCGCAGAGCAACTCGCGCAGGCTGTGCGGGTCGTGGAGCGCGCATGATCCTCCTGCTCGTCATCCTCGAGCTGCTGCAGCTGTTGCGCGGATACCGGATCCTCGGCGGTCCGCTGCCGCCAACGGGTGCAGTGGATGGCATCGAGTGGATCCGGGCTCAGGCGCACGGGGGACCAGGGCCAGAATGTGCGGTGACCGAGGCGCGTACCTGGGCGTGCGTGATGGCGCGCACCGAGAGCAGCGGCGTTGTCGTCATCCATGCCGGCGGTGAAATCTGGTGGGGGCTCAGCGAGCGGGATGCCGCACCGGCGCTGCAGCGCGCGCGATGGGGCAGGCTCCTGCAGTTCTACGGGACGGCGACGCGTTCGGCGAAGCTGCGCGTCAGCTTCAAATATCCCGTCGCGCCGCCGGCGGGGCGGCTCCGCAGCATTCGCCTCGATACGGCCACGGTCCGCGATGCGCGTGCGGCCTTCGTTGCGCCGGACGCCGTCTGGATCGCCGGTCATGCGCCGCCGCCGAAATCCTGGCTCGAGGTCACCAGCACGGTCACAGCGCCGATCTTTCTGCCGCTGGAGGATCTCGTCGCCGGTCCTGCATCGCTTCCCGTGCAGGTCGCAGTCACTGAGGGACGCTCCATCCATGGCCGCGTCGTCGCTGCCAGCGGCGCGCCGGCGGCCGGGGCGCTGATCACGGTTTTCCGACTGATCGATCCTCCGCCGACGGCAGGGGATCAGTCCCCGCCGCGTCGCGTCCTGGCCGCCGAATCGAGCAGCGATGAGGGCGGCGGCTTCGAGCTGCCGGCCTTAGGGGATGCGGAGTACGAGATCGTCGCCTGGCACGCCCAGCACGGCCGCGCGTCCGAGCCGTTGCGGCCGGGCAGCATCGACACGGTGGTCCGCTTGCGCAGCAGCGGCATCGCGCGCGGCCGCGTGCTCGCCGGCGGGCGTCCGCTCGAAGGCGTGGCGGTAATCAACGTGCCGGACCCGGCCGCGTTCAGCGGCGCGAGCGACATCACGGAGGTGAAGGGCGGCGACGCCACGACGGATGCCGCGGGGCGCTTCGCCGTGACGATGGCGCCGGGGGGTGGGGGAGAGCTGCGGATTGGCGGCGGAGCACGTCCGGTGAAGCGTGTGGCGCTGCCGCGCTCGCCCCGCGGCGTGTTCGATGCAGGAGACGTTGATCTCGGCCTCGCGATCGAACTCGTCATCGTGCTCGACCGCGATCCGGGGTGCGGCCTCCGTGCCGCCGGCCCGGTGGGGCGTACGGGGCTCCAGGTCGTGACCGCAGTGCGGGCGAGCAGCGGGGTATTCACGCTGTCGTTTCCCGAGCCCGGCTGGTGGGAGATCAGTCTGAGCTGCCGTGAGCAGGCGTTCTCCGTCTCCCCGACGCTCGTGCAGATTGCGGCGGCGGATTCGGGAAAGGAAGTGCGGCTGACTGTCCGTTGACGTACAGCGGCGGCCCGGGCGCATCGCGCGACGGCCGAGACTGACTGCAGGAGGATGAGCGTGAACGCGTGCGGTGTGCCGTTGGCGCCGGAGATGGATTGCGACGGCTGGACGGTGAACGGGATGGCCGGCGACTCCGCGTCCCCTCCAGACATGATCGCCGCCCGCAGGAGCCGCCCGCGGGCGCGGCCGGGGACGGTGGCGATCCGGCGGTAGGTGCCGGCCGGCGTCCGCTTGCCGGACATGGCCGCGGCATAGTACCGTTTATTGGTTATCCGCCCCCGCGATCGCTCATGACACAACCTGTCCCCGGCACGCTGAAAAAGACCCCCCTGCACGCGAAGCATCGCGCCCTCGGCGCACGGATGGTGGAATTCGGCGGGTGGGACATGCCGGTGGAGTACAGCGGCATCGCGGACGAGCACATGGCGGTGCGGACCCGCGCCGGCCTCTTCGACGTCTCCCACATGGGCGAGATCGAGATTGCCGGCAAGGACGCGCTCCGCGCCGTCCAGCACATCACCTCGAACGACGCCTCCCGGCTCGCCGTCAACCAGATCCAGTATTCCGCGCTGACCACCCCCCAGGGCACCTTCGTAGACGACGTCCTGACGTACCGGATTGCCGACGACCACTTCATGCTGGTCGTCAACGCCTCCAATATCGTCAAGGACTTTCACTGGATTGCGGAGCACATCAAGGACGTGGGCGGTGATGCGGTCGCGGTGAACGCCAGCTCGCGGTATGCCCTGGTCGCGCTGCAGGGGCCGGCAGCCGCCGGCGTGCTCCAGTCGCTGACCGGTGTCGACCTGTCGGCAATCAAGTACTACTGGTTCAGCACCGGCGAAGTGGCGGGGGTGCGGGTGACCATCTCCCGCACCGGTTACACCGGCGAGGACGGCTTCGAAGTGTTCGCGGCGCCGAGCGCGGCCGAGCGCGTCTGGGACGCGATCCTCCAGGCCGGCAGGCCCGCCGGCGTCGTCCCGGCGGGACTGGGTGCGCGCGATACGCTGCGTCTCGAAGCGTCGATGCGACTCTACGGCAACGACATGGACGACACCACGACGGTCGTCGAGGCGGACCTGAACTGGATTGTCGGCTGGAAGAAAGAGGAGTTCCTCGGCCACGACGTGCTCAGGCGGCAGAAGGCCGAAGGGGCGCCGCGCAAGCTCGTCGGGTTCGAGATGCTCGAGCGCGCCATCGGGCGGCACGGCTACGAGATCTACATCGGCGGGGACAAGGCCGGTGTGGTGACCAGCGGCACGCAGACGCCGTTTTTGAAGAAAGCGATCGGGATGGCATATCTGCCGGCCGACCGCACCGCCCCGGGAACGGAATTCGAGATCGACATCCGCGGACGCCGCGCCAGGGCCGCCGTCGTGGCGATGCCCTTTTACAAGAGGCCCAAATGAGCTACCCGGCAGACCTGAAGTACACCAAGGATCATGAGTGGGTGAAGATCGACGGCGCCAGCGCCCGCGTCGGCATCACCGATTACGCGCAGAAGCAGCTCGGCGACGTCGTCTACCTCGAGCTGCCCCAGGTCGGCCGGACGCTGCGAAAGGGCGAGGTCTTCGGCACCATCGAGTCGGTCAAGGCGGTGTCGGAGCTGTACAGTCCCGTCGACGGCGAAGTCACCGAGGTCCATTCCGCGCTCGTCCAGAAACCCGAAGCGGTCAACAAGGATCCGCACGGCTCGTGGATGATTGCCCTGAAGGTAACGGGAGGCCAGGAGGGTCTGCTCGACGCCGCGGCCTACACCGATCTCACGAAATGACGACGAAGACCCCCGCGCCGCCGCGCGCCGCCAACCCGGACGCGTTTCAGCACCGCCACATCGGCCCCAGTGCCGCCGCGCAGGACGCGATGCTGCGCACCATCGGCGTACCCAGCCTCGACGCGCTCATCGAGCAGACGATTCCCTCGGGCATCCGGTTCTCCAAGGGGCTCGAGCTGCCGCCCGCCGAGACCGAAGCCGAGTACCTGCGCCGCCTGCGCCTGGTCGCGGCGAAGAATCACGTGGTCCGCTCGTACATCGGGATGGGCTACTACGACACCGTCACCCCCGCGGTCATTCTCCGCAACGTGTTCGAGAACCCCGGCTGGTATACGCCTTACACGCCGTACCAGGCGGAGATCGCGCAGGGGCGGCTCGAGTCGCTGCTGAACTTCCAGACGATGGTGCGCGATCTCACCGGCATGGAGATCGCCTCGGCGTCGCTGCTCGACGAGGGCACCGCCGCGGCCGAGGCGATGACGATGTTCCATCGTCTGAATACGAAGAGCGCGCCGGCCGGTCAGCCCTCGGTGTTCCTGGTGTCGTCGCGGACGTTTCCGCAGACCATCGACGTGCTGCGCGGGCGCGCGGAGCCGCTGGACATCCGGCTCGGGATCGGCGACCCCGAGACGATGAGCATGGACGGCGCGTTCGGCATCCTGCTGCAGTATCCCGACGATCACGGCGAGATCGGCGACCTGCGGCCGATCATCGAGCGGGCCCATCAGGCCGGGCTGCTCGTCGCCGTCGCCAGCGACTTGATGGCGCTGACGCTGCTCGTCCCGCCCGGGGAGATGGGGGCGGACGCCGTGGTCGGCAACTCACAGCGCTTCGGCGTGCCGCTCGGCTACGGCGGCCCGCACGCCGCCTTCTTCGCGACGCGCGAAGCGTACGTCCGGCAGGCGCCGGGACGGATCATCGGCGTCTCCGTGGATGCCCGCGGACGCCGCGCCTATCGCATGGCGCTGCAGACGCGCGAGCAGCACATCCGGCGCGAGAAAGCGACCTCGAACATCTGCACCGCGCAGGCGCTGCTCGCGAACATCGCGGCGATGTACGCGGTGTTCCACGGCCCGAAGGGGCTGCGCGCCATCGGCGAGCGCATCCACGGAATGGCCCGCGCGGTCGAGGACGCGCTGGTCGCGGCCGGACTGCGCCAGACCAACGCGGCGTACTTCGACACCTTGCGCGTCGAAGGGGCGAATGCGGCCTCGGTGAGCCGCGCCGCCGTGGCGGCGGGGATGAACTTCCGCTACTTCGCCGACGGCGCCATCGGCATTTCCGTCGACGAGACGACGACGATCGACGACGTCGCCGACATCGTCAAGGCGTTCACGGGTGGGACGCCGGTGTACAAGGACGGCGCGCCGCCGACCATCAAGGCGCCGATCCACCTGCGCCGGCAGAGCGAGTACCTGACGCATCCGGTGTTCAACACGCATCACTCGGAGACCGAGATGATGCGCTACATCCGCAGCCTGGAGCGCAAGGACGTCGGCCTCGACACCTCGATGATTCCCCTCGGCTCGTGCACCATGAAGCTGAACGCGGCGGCAGAGATGCTGCCGGTCACCTGGCCGGAGTTCAGCCGGATGCACCCGTTCGCGCCGGCGGACCAGGCGCGCGGCTATGCCGAGGTGTTCCGCGATCTGGAGGCGGCGCTCTGCGAGATCACCGGCTTCGCGGGGATGTCGCTCCAACCCAACTCCGGCGCGCAAGGGGAGTTTGCCGGGCTGATGACCATCCGCGCCTATCACCGCGACCGCGGCGAGGGGCGCCGCGACGTGGTGCTGATCCCGGCGTCGGCGCACGGCACCAATCCGGCGAGCGCCTCGATGGCTGGTCTGCGCGTCGTCGTGGTCGCGTGCGACAGCCGCGGCTACATCGAAGTCGACGACCTGCGTGCGAAAGCCCAGCAGCACAAGGACGCGCTCGCCGCCCTCATGGTGACCTACCCGTCCACCTACGGCATCTTCGAGGAGCGGATCCGCGAGATGTGCGCGATCGTCCACGAGTTCGGCGGACAGGTCTACATGGACGGCGCGAACATGAACGCGCAGGTGGGGCTCACCAGTCCGGCGTCGATCGGCGCGGACGTGTGCCACCTGAACCTGCACAAGACCTTCGCGATTCCACACGGCGGCGGCGGCCCCGGCATGGGGCCGATCGGCGTGGCGAAGCACCTCGTGCCGTACCTGCCCGGCCACCCCGTGGTCCCGGTCGGCGGCGCCAAGGCGATTCCCGCCGTCTCCGCGGCCCCCTGGGGCAGCGCCAGCATCCTGCTGATCTCGTACGGCTACGTGCGCATGCTCGGCGCCGAGGGAATGACGGAGGCGACCCGCATCGCCATCCTCAACGCCAACTACATCAAGGCGCGGCTCGAGGCGCACTACGACGTGCTCTACGCGAACCACAGCGGCCGCGTGGCGCACGAGATGATCTTCGACCTGCGTCCGTTCAAGCATGCCGCGGCGCGATCGGTCGACGAGCAGGACGTGGCCAAGCGGCTGATGGACTACGGGTTCCACGCGCCGACCGTCTCGTTCCCGGTCCCCGGGACGATGATGATCGAGCCGACGGAGAGCGAGCCGAAGGCGGAGCTGGATCGGTTCTGCGACGCGCTGATCGCCATCCGCAAGGAGATCCAGGCGGTCCTCGACGGTCAGGCCGACGCGAAGGACAACGTGCTGAAGAACGCGCCGCACACCGCCGACGCCGTCACGGCGGACAGCTGGACGCACCCCTATCCGCGCGAGCAGGCGGCGTATCCGCTGCCGTGGGTGCGCGCCAACAAGGTGTGGCCGTCGGTGTCGCGCATCGACAACCCGTACGGCGATCGCAATCTGATTTGTGCGTGCCCGCCGATGGAGGACTGGGAGGCGTCCGCCTGACGGATTCTCCTGTCAGGCGGGAGACTTCACCGGCTCCTGCTCGCCGAAGCTCATCTCCCGGGCGCGGCGCTCGTAGCGCTCGATCAGCCGGCTGGTGATCGGGCCCGGTTTCCCCGATCCGACCGGACGGCCGTCCACGTTCACCACCGGCGAGACGCCGCGCGTCGTCGAGGTGATGAACATCTCGTCGGCGCTTTCCAGATCGATCGGCAGCAGCGTCTCTTCGCGGACCTCGACGCCGAGTTCGCGGGCGAGCTCGAAGATGAACGCGCGGGTGACCCCTTCGAGCATTCCGGCGTCCGACGGGGGCGTGAGCACGGCGCCGCCGCGCACGAGGAAGAAGTTCGACATCGCGCACTCGGTGATCTCGCCGCGGTAGTTGCACATCAGCGCTTCTTCGCCGCCGACGCGCTGCGCGGCGCGGATCGCCAGGGCGTTGTTCAGCAGGTTGTTCGCCTTGATCAGCGGGTTCACCGACCGCGGATGGTTGCGGAGCGTGTCGACCAGCGCCAGGCGCATGCCGTTCTGATAGTGCTCCGCGGGCAGCGGCTCGAACGGCTTGGCGATGACGACCACGGTCGGCGTCGGCGTCGCGGACAGGTCGTAGGTCAGTTCTCCGACCCCGCGCGTGACCAGCACGCGGATGTAGGCCTCCGTCAGCTCGCCGGCGGCGGCCATCGTCTGCTCGATCCACTGCAGCAGCGTCGCGTCGTCGAACGGGAGGTCGAGCATCAGCCGCTCGGCGGACTGCCGCAGCCGGCGCATGTGGCGATCGTAGAGGAAGGGGATGCGGTTGTAGGTGCGGAGCACCTCGTACACGCCTTCGCCGTAGACGAATCCGTGATCGTAGACCGGCACCACCGCCTGAGCGGCGGGGGTGATTCTTCCGTTGACGTAAACCGCTCCGCGCATGATCGACGGATTATACTGCCTACGATCCGATGCGAGTTCTGAACACGCAGCAGATGCGCGACGCCGATCGGCAGACCATCGACGACGTGGGGCTGCCGTCGATCGTGCTGATGGAGAACGCCGGACGCCAGGCGGTGGCGGCGATGGAAGCGGCGTTCGACGATCTGGCGTCGAGCAAGGTCGGCGTGCTGTGCGGCCGCGGCAGCAACGGCGGGGACGGCTTCGTGGTGGCGCGGACGCTGGCGCAGCGCGGCATCGAGGCGGTGGTGTATCTGCTCGGCAGCGTCAGCGAGGTGCGCGGCGACGCGCGCACCAACCTCGAGATCCTCGGGCGCGTCGGCGTCACCGTGGTCGAGATCAGCACCGCGCAGGAGTGGGAGCTCCACTTCACCGAGATCTCCGAATGCGATCTCATCGTCGACGCCATTGTCGGAACCGGGTTCCACGGGCCGCTGACCGGCCTGCTCGAGACCGTGGTCGCGGACGTCAACGGGCTCGGTGTGCCGACCGTGGCGATCGATCTGCCCACCGGGGTCTCGGCGGACTCGCACGAGATCGACGGCGAGGCGATCGAGGCCTCGATGACCGTGACGCTCGCGGCGCCGAAGCTGCCGCTGATCCTGCCGCCGGCCGACGCGTACGGCGGCGATCTGGTGATTGCCGACATCGGCATTCCGGCGGCGGTGATCGAGGAACTGGACGGCCCGTGGCTCGAGATCCTGACCCGCGAGCGCATGCGCGAGCTGGTCCCGGCTCGCGCGGCCGACTCGCACAAGGGGGACTTCGGCCGCGTCCTGGTGATCGCCGGGTCGGTGGGACGGACCGGCGCGGCCCATCTCGCCGCGCTCGGCGCGCTGCGCTCCGGCGCCGGCCTGGTGACGATCGCGACGCCGCGATCGTGCGTGTCGACGATCGCGATGATGATGCCGGAGTACATGACCGAGCCGCTGGAGGAGACCTCTGCCGGCGCGATCGACTTCACGGCGGTGGAGCGCGTGCTCGACATCAAGGCGGACATCATCTGCATCGGTCCGGGGCTCGGACAGGATCCGTCCACCGCGGCCTTCGTGCAGGCGGTCGTCGAGCGTTCCGGCGTTCCGCTGGTGATCGACGCCGACGGCTTGAACGCCTTCGCCGGAGATCCCGAGCGGCTCACGGGGCGCGACGGCGTGGACATGATCGTCACGCCGCATCCCGGCGAGATGGCGCGCCTGCTCGGCGTCAGCATCGAGCAGGTTCAGAGCGATCGGCTGGCGCACGCGCGTGAGTTCGCCGCGGCCCGGCGCCTGCACGTCGTGCTGAAGGGACACCGGACGGTGATCGCCGGACCCGAAGGGCGCTCGTTCGTGAATCTCACGGGGAACGCCGGGATGGCGACCGGCGGCACCGGCGACCTGCTCACCGGCATGATCGGCGCCTGGTTCGCACAGCTGCTCGACGCGGAAGGGGCCTGCAAGCTCGCCGTGTACCTTCACGGCACCGCCGGCGATCTCGCCGAGGCGGACGAAGGTGACGTCGCGCTGCTGCCGACGGATATCGCGGATCGGCTCGGCGACGCCGTCCTCGAGCTGACCGCGCGCCGCAAGGTGCGGCGCGAAGCGCAGTGAGCGCTCCACCAGGAGGCCCGGCCTCGCGCGTCTTCACCACCGGCAGCGAGTCCGAGACTGCCGCAGTCGGCGAAGCGCTCGGACAGACGCTCGCGGCCGGCGATGTCGTCCTGCTCTACGGCGACCTCGGCGCCGGCAAGACCGCGTTCGTCCGCGGGCTCGCCCGCGGCATCGGCGCCAGCGCCGACGAGGTATCGAGCCCGACATTCACTCTCGTACAGGAATATGCCGGTCCGTCGCTGACGCTGTTTCACGTCGATCTGTATCGCCTCGAGCCGGCCGAGATCGACGATCTCGGCCTCGAGGATCTGGTGGCCGGCGACGGCGTGGTCGCGATCGAGTGGGCGGAACGCTGGCGCGGCCGGCCCGACGACGTGACGGAAGTCAGGATCGAGGACGCCGGGGAAGACCGCCGGCGGATCCACGTGAAGGGCTGATCCGGGGCAGCGAGCGCCCCTCCGGTAATGATGAGTGGCGGCGCGCGACGCTGCGGTCGAGCCGCTGCTCCTCCCGCGCCAATGCACCGCGAAGATTTTTCCAGCGCGTAGGGCCGCGCTACGCGCGAATCTTCCGCGCGTCGCAGCTCAACCGGCAAAGACGCGGCCCTGCCGCGCGATCGCCGCCCGATGTTTCCTCGGCGGCATTCTTGCGAAGGGATCGCGCCAGGAGATCACACTGATGAAAAGAACCCACCTTTTCGGAACGATGACGGCCTGTACTCTCGCCGCGGCGGTGAGCGTCGGGGCGCAGGATCGCCCCACCACGTCGCAGAGCGATCGTGAAGGCAAGACGGTCGTCGTGACCGGCTGCCTGAAGAGCGGCTCGTCGATGGCCACCGGCACCGCCGGAACGGCAACCACGGGCACGGCAGGCACGACCGGCTCGACCGCATCGTCGGCGGCGCGCGGCGCCTTCATCCTGACCGACGCCTCGCTGAGCAGCGGCTCGGGCAGCACGGCGGGCGCCACGGGCACGGCAACGACGGGCACGGCAACGACGGGCGCGGCAACGGGCACAGGCGCGACGACGGGGACCAGCGGCACGGCGCCTGCGGCGACCGGCGCCGCCAGCGAGGCGGGCAAGACCTACAGCCTCGTCGGCGGGCAGCCGACCGAACTGCAGGGCTACGTGAACTCGAAGGTCGAGATCCGCGGCGTCCTCGATGAGAACGCGGCCCGCAGCTCGGGCAGCGGCGCTGGCGCCACGGGCACCGGCAGCACGGCAACCGGCACCGGCAGCACCGCGGCCGGGACGGGCGCGACGGCGTCGGGCACCGGCGCGTCGATGTCCGGCATGTCGCACGATCAGCCGCAGCTGCGTGTGACGTCGGTCCGCCAGATCGCGTCCAGCTGCAACTAGCTGGTCGTTCGAATGACGATGAACGACGGGCGCCCGAGCCCGTCGCTCATCGGCTCCGCCCGGCCGTCAGAAGTCTCCGCGCGCCTTCAGTCTGAAGGTGTAGCTCGTCTCCTGCGATCCATCCGCGCGCCTCGTCACCTTTCCGAACATCACGTCCGCCGCCTGCCGCTGCCGGTACTCTCGTGTCGCCAGCGGATCGTCGTCGAACATCACCTCGCTGATCTGCCGCCCGCAGCACGTCGTCGCGAAGCTCAGGTGAATGTGGCCGGGAATGTCACGGCTCGGATAGGCCGCGGGGCGGATGGTGCGGAACTCGAATCGCCCCTGCGCGTCGGTGACCGCCCAGCCTTTCAGCCGCCACGGATCCTCGGCCCCCGGCGCCGCGTAGATGCCGTGCTGATCGGTCTGATAGGCGAAGACCTCGACGCCGGGCAGCGGCTTGCCGGCGGAGTCGAGGACCACGGCGCGGACGACGAACGGGATACCCGGCTCCGATGCCGGCGCGATGCGCGCGACGCTGGCGATGCGCGCGGGCTTCTGTTTCTGTGCGGTCTCCCACTGCCGCAGCCACTGCGGGTCCTGCGCCGAGAGGGAGGCGGTGGTGACGAACGCGGTGACGAGCCCGAGGCATGTCGTCTTCATGCCCGAGTAAGACGACGCCCCGGCGGATTTGTTAACCGCGAGGGACGGGCGTATGCTCAGGGGGCTGGAGGCGCTATGAGACAGGATGAACGTCAGGTCTCGATCAACATCAGCGCGATTCCGGTCGCGGGCATCGGGGGCCTGGGCCTGGTCGCGATGGCGGGGGTCGTCTCCGTGTTCTTCCCCGCGATCGGCTGGATGATGGCGGCCGGAATCGCCGGCGGAGTCGCACTGGCGGCGGCGATCGTGATTGCGAGGCGCCGCATCAAGACGCGGGGCCCCAGCGGGGAAGACCCGGTGATCCTCTTTCGCGGCGGCGCGCCGGAAGCGGCGGCCGGCGATCGGGATTCGCGCGATCGCCCGGTCGCGCGCTCGCTGGCCCCGGCGCCCTACTCGACGCGGTAGTTCGGCGCTTCCTTGGTGATGATCACGTCGTGCACGTGCCCCTCGCGCAGGCCGGCGGGGCTGACGCGGATCATCCTGGCTTCGCGCTGCAGCGTCGCGACGTTCCTGCAGCCGGTGTAGCCCATCCCGGCGCGCAGGCCGCCCATCAATTGATGGATCATCGCGGCGACCGATCCCTTGTGGGCCACCCGTCCCTCGATTCCCTCCGGCACCAGCTTCTCGCCGGCGTCGGGATTGGCGTCGAGATCGAATTCGTCCTGGAAGTAGCGATCGCGGCTGCCGCGGCGCATCGCGCCGAGCGATCCCATGCCGCGGTACTCCTTGAAACTGCGCCCCTGGAACAGGATCAGCTCGCCGGGGCTTTCGTCGGTGCCCGCGAACAGGCTGCCGATCATCACCGCGCCGGCGCCGACCGCCAGCGCCTTGGTGATGTCGCCGGAGTAGCGGATGCCGCCATCGGCGACGATCGGCACGCCGTGCGGCGCCGCGGCGCGCGCGCACTGGGCGATCGCGGTGATCATCGGCACGCCGATGCCGGCGACGACGCGGGTGGTGCAGATCGAGCCGGCGCCGATGCCGACCTTGACCGCATCGACGCCGAGATCGATCAGCGCTTCGGTGGCCTCGGCGGTGGCGACGTTGCCGGCGATCAGATCGACCTTCGGGAACTGGCGCCGGACGCGCCGCACCATGTCGAGCACGCCCTGCGAGTGGCCGTGCGCGGTGTCGATCACCAGCACGTCGACGTTCGCGGCGACGAGCGCCTCGGCGCGCGTCATCGCGTCCTTGCCGGTGCCGATGGCGGCGCCGACGCGGAGCCGGCCGAGTGAGTCCTTGCAGGCGTTGGGGTACTTGATCGCCTTCTGGATGTCCTTGACGGTGATCAGGCCCTTCAGCCGGTACTGGTCGTCGACGACGAGCAGCTTCTCGACCTTGTGGCGGTGCAGGATGTCGCGCGCCGCGTCGAGCGTCGTGCCCACCGGCACGGTGAACAGCGGATCGCGCGTCATGATGTCCGAGATCGGCCGATCGACGTTGCTCTCGAACCGCAGATCGCGGTTGGTGAGAATCCCCACCAGCCGGCCTTCCTTGCTGCCGTCCTGCGTGATCGGCACGCCCGAGATGCGGTACTTCTTCATCAGCTCGAGCGCTTCGTAGATGCGGTTGGTGGGGGAGAGGGTGATCGGGTTGACGATCATCCCGCTCTCCGACCGCTTGACGCGATCG
>DASSPH010000090.1 GCA_035699745.1 Vicinamibacterales bacterium | reverse complement strand
CGCGATCGGCAGGCCGTAATAGAACTGGATGAACCGCATGCCGTCGTTGTAGCCCTGGCCGGTCGTGCCGATCATGGTGATCGCGCTCAACTGCGTGGCCATCACCGACAGGCCGGCGGCCCACCACGGAATCGATCGGTTGGCGAGGAAGTAGCCCTGGAGCTCGCTGCTGTCGCGCGTCCGCTTGAGGCCGTCGTAAACGATCCAGAGCGTGAAGCCGATGAGAACGGCCCAGTCTATCCAGTGCATCGCCGGGCCGCGCCTATACGAAGGCGTGCTGCAGCCACCACAGGCCGGCCAGCACGACCACCCAGACGATCAGGACGCGGCGGTAGGCCCGGGTGATCCCGGCGCTGTCGTCAGCACTCTCGCGTTGGTTCATGGACGATCCAGTCTATTTCAATTGGATCGGCCGAACCGCGGCGCGCGGGCGGGGAAGGATGCGGGAGAGCGGAACCGGCTACCGGTCGCGGACGCCGACGGGGAGCAGGGCGCGCTCGAGTTCGGCGACCAGGTGGGCCGGGCTGCAGGGTTTCAACAGCACGGTGCGCATGGCGGCTGCGGCGGCCCGGGTCTTCACTTCCGCGTACCAGTTGGCGGTCAGCCCGATCACCGGCACGTGCCGCGTGCGGGTGTCCTGGTGCAGCGCCTTCGCGAGCGTGAAGCCGTCCATCCCCGGCATCGTGATGTCGGTGACGACGGCGGCCGGCGGCGTCTTGATGGCGACGGCCAGCGCCCGCGCCGGATCGGCGAATCCGGTCGCCTCGAACCCTGCCTCGGTCAGGTACTCCACATAGCCTGAAAGCGTCGACGGATCGTCTTCCACGACGAGTACGGCTCTGAGCATGCCCGCGCTCTTTGTCGGTCGCAGTCCGACAGGAGAATAGGGCACCCGTCCGAGCGGATACAAGCTCAGCCGTTCTGCCGCGCGAGAGTGCGGCTGGGCGGGGGAGCGGGACGCGTCAGCGCCGTTTGTCGGGCAGCCGGCGCTCGGCGGCGCCGTCGTAGACGTGATCCTTCGGGTCGATCTGCCGCATCGGATGCTCGCGGGCCCGCTCTTCCTGTGCCTGCGCGGCGATTCCGGGGACGCGCGAGATGATGAACAACGCGTTGGCGATCTCCGGCGGGATGCCGATGTCGCCGCACACCGCGGCGATGGCGCCGTCGATGTTGACCGGGACGGCGTGGCCGTCCGGCTGCGCGCTGAGCGCGTGCTCGACGGCGCGGATCATCTGGATGTGTCCCCCCTCGATCTCGAGCTCCAGCGCCATCTGGAAGAGCCGGGCCGCCCGCGGGTCGCGCGTATGGAAGCGGTGGCCGAACCCCGGTATCGGCTCGTCCTCCTCCCGGCACCGCGCGACGATCGCCGCGGCCGCATCCTGGTACGACGAGCCCTTGCGCACCAATTCCAGCCCGGCGTCGAGAAACTGCATGCAGCTCTCGATGTCGCCGCCGTGGTAACGGCCGAATCCCAGGACGCCGGCCGCCACGCACGCACGCAGCGGCGCGCCGGTGGTCGCGGTATTGCGCGCCGCCAGCGTGGACGGAGGGGTGATCCCGTGATCGATGAACGAGACGAGCATCGCCTCCATCAGGCTGCCGATCCCCGGGGTCGGCAGGTCCCCCATCAGCAGCAGATAGATCGCTTCGCCGAAGGTGAGCCGCCCCATGATCTCGTCGAGCGGGTAGCCGCGGACGAGAATCTTGTTGGGCTCGATCTTGGTGAGGGAGGTCGCCCACTTCTCGTGTTCGAGTCCCTTGACGCTTGGCTGGGGCGCGCGTGTCTTGCTCATAAGGTCCCGTACAGCCGATCGCCGAAGTCTCCGAGCCCGGGCACGATGTACTTGTGATCGTTGAGCTGCCGGTCGATCGCCGGCGTGTAGATGCGGACGCCGGGATGATGCTTCTGCACGAGATCGACCCCCTCCGGCGCGGCGACGATGCAGATCATGCGGATGTCGCGGGCGCCCGCCTGAATCAGGTGGTCGAGCGCCGCCACCGCGCTCCCGCCGGTCGCCAGCATCGGATCGATCATGAGCACGACGCTGCTGCCGAGCCCTTTCGGCAGCTTCGAATAGTACTGCGACGCGATCGCGGTGCTCTCGTCGCGCTGCAGCCCGATGTGGCCCACGCGCGCGTTGGGCATCAGCTCGAGAATCGCGTCGAGCATCCCGAGACCGGCGCGCAGCACCGGCACGACGACGACATCCGCCGAGACGCGGCGGCCCTGGGCGGGGCCGAGCGGGGTCTGCACCGTCACCGGCGACGCCGGCAGGTCGCGGGTCGCCTCGCCGGCCAGCAGCAGGCTGATGCGGACCGCCATGCGCCGGAACTCCTCGGGCGGCGTCCGCGCGTCGCGCAAGGTCACCAGCGCATCGTGCACGAGCGGATGTTCGACGACGTGAACCGACACTGCAGGGCGACTATACATTGGGTCGTATAGAATCGTCACTTCATGCTCCGGACGCTCGTCCTGGTCGCCGCGCTGCTCGCGGCTCCGTCTTTGCCGGCTCGCGGCTTCGGCGAGACCGGCCAGCCGCCGCCGCCGCGGCTCGTCTCCCTCGTGGTCGCCAACGGCATCGTCGTGACCGTCGACGGCAACCGCCGCGTCATCGAGGGCGGCGCGGTGGCGATCGACGGCCGGGACATCGTGGGCGTGGACACGTCGGCCGCGATCGCGGCACGTTTCCGCGGCCGCGAGACCATCGACGCGGCGGGCCGCGTCATCATGCCCGGTCTGATCAACACGCACACCCACGCGCCGATGGTCCTGTTCCGCGGCCTGGCGGACGATCTCGCGTTGATGGACTGGCTGCAGAAGTACATCTTCCCGGCGGAGGCGAAGACCGTCTCGCCGGCGTTCGTCCGCGCCGGCACGCGGCTCGCCGCGCTCGAGATGATCGAGTCGGGGACCACCGCCTACGCGGACATGTATTACTTCGAGGAGGAGATCGCGCGGGCGACGAAGGCCGCCGGCATCCGCGGCATCCTCGGCCAGACCATCATTCAGTTCCCGGTGCCCGATGCGAAGACGCCGGCGGAAGGACTGGCGCGCACCGAGCGGTTCGCGAAGGAGTTCGCCGGGGACGAGCTGATCACCCCTGCGGTGGCGCCGCACGCGATGTACACGCTGGACGGCGACACGCTCAAGGCGTGCCGCGCGCTGGCCGACCGCCTGAAGATTCCCGTCATCATCCACCTCGCCGAGACGCAGGACGAGATCAGGACGTCGGCCGAGAAATATCGCGCGACGCCGACGGCGTATCTCGACTCGCTCGGGTTCTGGGGGCCGCGCACGCTGGCGAACCACGCGGTGCACCTGACCGCCTCCGATATCGCCACGCTGGCGTCGCGCAAGGTCGGCGTGTCCCACAACCCGGAGAGCAACATGAAGCTCGCCAGCGGCATCGCGCCGGTGGAAGAGATGCGCAGAGCCGGCGTCGCCGTGGGGCTCGGCACCGACGGGGCGGCGAGCAACAACGATCTCGACATGTTCGAGGCGATGCGGCAGGCGGCGTTCCTGCACAAGCTGAAGAACAACGACCCGCGCGCCGTCGCCGCGCCGGTTGCGCTCGAGATGGCGACGATCGGCGGGGCCCGCGCGCTGGGGATGGACAGGGAAATCGGCTCGCTCGAACCCGGCAAGCGCGCCGATCTGCTCATCGTCTCGATGTCTGCCGCGCGGCAGACGCCGATGTACGACCCGGTGTCGCATCTCGTGTATGTGACCCGCGGCGACGACGTGCGGACGACGATCGTCAACGGCAAGGTGGTGATGCGCGAGCGCACCGTGCTGACACTGCCGGCGAAGCAGGTGCTGGCCGAGGCCCGCCTGTTCGCGTCGCGCGTGCGCGCCGCCGTCAAGTAGAGACTCCATGCCCACTACCAACGTCCTGATCTCCCAGACCGACATCCAGGGGCGCATCGACACTCTCGCGGAAGAAATCGAGCGCGATTATCCAGCCGGCGAAGGCATCCACCTGGTCGCGATCCTCAAGGGGGGATTCATGTTCATGGCCGACCTGGTCCGGGCCATGAGCGAGCGCGTCACGATGGACTTCATGGCGGTGTCGAGCTACGGGAAAGGCACGACCTCGTCCGGCCAGGTGCGCGTGCTGAAGGATCTCGACAGCAACGTCGAGGGGCGCCACGTCATCCTCGTCGAGGACATCGTCGACACCGGCTTGACGCTGCACTACCTGCAGGACCTCCTGAAGGCGCGGGCGCCGAAGTCGCTCAGGACGGCGTGCCTGTTGAGCAAGCCGTCGCGGCGGAAGGTGGACGTGAAGGTGGATTACATCGGGTTCACGATCGACGATCATTTCGTCGTCGGCTACGGGTTGGATTACGCGGAGAAGTATCGCAATCTGCCGCACATTGCGGTGCTGCAGCAGTGACGAGGTTCGAGGGTCGAGGTTCGGCCGATAGCCGATGACGAAGACATTCGAGATCATCACCGAGGCGGATGCGCGGCAGCTCGAGCGCGGCGCGACCGTGGAGCTTGCCCGGGGCGGGCACATCACTCCGCTGGCGGCGGACACGCTGCGCGAGCGGCGGGTGACGGTGGTGCCGGCCGGATCGGTCGACCCGGCGATTCCCGCGGATCTGGCGCCGAAGGCGGACATCCGCCGCGTGGCCGTCGTCAGCGACCACACCGGCGTGAAGCTGCGCGCGGCGATCGTGCAGCACTTACGCGGGCGAGGGCTGGCGGTCGACGACATGGGGGTCGATGGCAGCACGTCCGTCGACTATCCGGATACGGCGGCGACGGTCGGCCGCGCGGTGGCGCGCGGGGAAGCGGACGCCGGCATTGTCATCGACGGCGCCGGCATCGGCTCGGCCATCGCCGCGAACAAGATCCGCGGCATCCGCGCGGTGATGGCGACGGACGAGACCATCGCGCGGTACTCGCGCGAGCACAACGGCGCCAACGTGCTGACGCTCGGATCCTCGCTGCTGCAGCCGGACGCGGCGTTGCGTATCATCGACGTGTGGTTGAGCACGCCGATGACTGAGGCGCGATACATCCGGCGGCTGGTCAAGGTCCGCCGGCTCGAAGAGTCGTTCTGATGCTGAATCCGGGTGACCTCCAGCGCCTGGTCGAGATCATCACCGAAGAGGTGATGAACGCGCAGCGCCGCGCCGCGGCGGCGCCCGCCCAGTGCAGCTGCCACGCCGTCCTCTACGACTGCTGCCCGGATCGGCTGCGCGGCGTGCTCGACGCCGGCGCCACGCGCATCGGCCTGCACGCGAGCGGCGGCGCCGCCGGCACGGTGGCGGGGATGATCGATCACACGCTGCTGAAGCCGGATGCGACGCGGACGGACATCGAGAAACTGTGCCGCGAGGCGGCGGAGTTCCACTTCGCCACCGTCTGCGTGAATCCGGCGTGGGTCGCCGCCGCGGCGCAGCAGCTCCGCGGCTCGGGTGTCGGCGTCTGCTCGGTGGTCGGATTCCCGCTCGGCGCCACCACGCCGGACGTCAAGCACTACGAGACGCGGCGGGCCATCTTCGACGGCGCCACCGAGATCGACATGGTGATCAACATCGGCGCGCTGAAGTCCGGCGATCTCACGCTCGTCGAGCGCGACATCGCCGCCGTCGTCGGGCCGTGCCGCGAGGCCGCGGTGATCAGCAAGGTCATCCTCGAAGTGGCGCTGCTGACCGACGACGAGAAGATCGCCGCCTCGACGCTCTCGAAAGCGGCGGGCGCGGACTTCGTGAAGACGTCGACAGGGTTTGCCTCGGGCGGCGCGACTGCGGCGGACGTGGCGCTCATGCGCCGCGTGGTCGGCGCCGACATGGGCGTGAAGGCGGCCGGCGGCGTGCGCGATTACGAGGGGATGAAGGCGATGGTCGCCGCCGGCGCCACGCGCGTCGGCGCCAGCGCCGGCGTCCGCATCGTCCAGCAGGCCGGTGGCGGGGGCGTCACCGCGTCGAGCCCCGCCGGATACTAGGCCGCGGTGTCGCACCTCCCCTGCGTGAGGGTCTCCGCGTGACCGCGCCCGGCCCCGGCGGGCTGGCGGAACTCGCGCGATTCTTCCTCTGGCTGGGCACGATGGGCTTCGGCGGGCCGGTGGTCCACCTCACGCTCCTCGAGGAGCACGCCGTGCGGGCCCGCCGGTGGCTGACCCCGGCCGAGTTCCTGGAGCTC
>DASSPH010000089.1 GCA_035699745.1 Vicinamibacterales bacterium | reverse complement strand
GAGCGCCAGCGCCCGCGGCCGATCGTGCCCGGCGCGCCGCGCCCGCGGCCGGTAGCGAGCGGCAGCCCGTACGGCGCGCCCCGTCCGATCGCGTCCGCGTCACCCGGCGCGGGCACGCCCACCCGGCGCGAGGATCGCCCGGGCGCCGGCGGCGCGCGCGCCGACGACCGCGGCCGCGGCAAGCGCGGCAAGCGCGGCGCCGTGGACCAGCAGGCGGTGTCGGACAACATCTTCAAGACGATGACCGCGATTCGCGGCGCGCCTCCGCGCCGCGGCGGCGCCCGTCGCGCCGACGACGCGCTCTCGCGCGAGGAGCTGGAGGCGCAGCGCAGCGCGGAGCAGGAGCGTGAGAAGAAGACCGTTCGCGTGAACGAGTTCATCAGCGTGAGCGAGCTCGCCGAGATCCTGAAGATCCCGCCGACGCAGATCGTCGGGTTCGCGCTCAAGAACCTCGGCTTCATGGTCACCATCAACCAGCGGCTCGACTTCGACCAGATCGAGCTGATCGCGAGCGAGTTCGGCTTCCGCGCCGTGCGCGAAGAAGAGTTCGCCGCGGACACGGGCGACGTTCCGGCCGACAAGGCGGAAGATCTGAAACCGCGCCCGCCGGTCGTGACAATCATGGGACACGTGGATCACGGCAAGACGTCGCTGCTCGACTACATCCGCAAAGCGAACGTCGTCGCCGGCGAAGCCGGCGGCATCACGCAGCACATCGGCGCGTACCACGTGTCGCTGCCGGACGGCAAGAAGCTCACGTTCCTCGACACGCCGGGCCACGAAGCGTTCACGGCCATGCGGGCGCGCGGAGCGCAGGTGACGGACATCGTCGTGCTCGTGATCGCGGCCGACGACCAGGTCATGCCGCAGACCATCGAGGCCATCTCGCACGCGAAGAACGCGAACGTTCCGATGATCGTGGCGATCAACAAGGTGGATCTGCCGTCGGCGAACGTGCTCAAGGTGAAGCAGGACCTGCTGCAGCACGGCGTCGTGCTGGAAGAGTTCGGCGGCACGACACTGTCGTCGGAGATCTCCGCGAAGACGGGCGCGGGCATAGACGCGCTGCTCGAGCAGATCCTGCTGCAGGCCGAGCTGCTGGAGCTCAAGGCGAATCCGGACAGGCCAGCGGTCGGGGCCGTGATCGAGGCGTCGCTGGACGCGGGCAAGGGCCCGGTCGCGACGGTGCTGGTGTCGTCCGGCACGCTGCGCGTCGGCGACGACTTCATCTGCGGCATGTTCAGCGGGCGCGTGCGCGCGCTGCTGGACGAGCGCGGCAAGGCGGTCAAGGAAGCCGGGCCCGCGATCCCGGTGCAGGTGCTGGGAATGACCGGAGTCGCGATGGCGGGCGACCAGTTCATCGTCGTGGAGGACGCAGTCGCGTCGCGCGAGATCGCGCAGCGCCGGCAGCGGCTCGACCGCGAGGCACGCAGCCGCAGAACGGCGAAGGGCGTGGTGTCGCTGGAAGAGTTCATGACGCAGACGTCGGGCGGCGAGAAGCGCACGCTGCGCATCGTCATCAAGGCCGACCAGGGCGGTCCCGCGGAAGCGGTGGCCGACGCGCTGGGCCAGCTGTCGAACGACGAGGTCTCGGTCGAAGTCATCCACCGCGGCGTCGGCACGATCAACGAGAGCGACATCCTGCTAGCGCGCGCGGCCGGCGCGATCATCGTCGGATTCCACGTTCGTCCCGACAACAACGCCCGCGCCGCCGCCGAGCGCGAGGGCGTGGACATCAAGCTGTACAAGATCATCTACGAGGCGGTCGAGGACGTGCGGCTGGCGCTCGAAGGCCTGCTGCGCCCGGAAGAGCGCGAGGTCGTGTACGGCGAGGCGCACGTGCTGCAGCTGTTCCGCGTGCCGAAGATCGGCGTCATCGCCGGCTGCTCGGTGCGGAGCGGAATCATCAACCGGCAGGGCCGGGTGCGGGTGATTCGCGACGGCTCGGAGGTGTACGACGGAGTCATCGGCTCGCTGCGCCACCTGAAGGACGACGTGCGCGAAGTGCGCTCGGGCTTCGAGTGCGGTATCGGCATCGAGAATTTCCAGGACGTGAAAGTCGGCGACGTGATCGAGTGCTACCGGACGGAGCAGGTGGCGCGCACGCTCACGCCGGCCGCCACTGCGTAACACACGGCGCGCGGACCGCGT
>DASSPH010000088.1 GCA_035699745.1 Vicinamibacterales bacterium | reverse complement strand
AAGCGCCACGCCGATCATCGCGTGCAGCGCCAGCAGACGCGCGCTTACCATACCCCGCTTGCTCGTGCGCTACGGCTCGACGCGGATCGCGACCGTCGTCCCGCGCACGCCGACGATGGCGGCCGGGGCCTCGAGCCGGATGGAATCGGGCGCGAGCTTGGCGATGCGTCCGGAGACGTAGACCGCGGCGCCGCGGACGAACTTCAGCACCATGCCGAGGCCGCCTTCGCCGGGAGAATAGACGTAGCGATCGATCCGGACCTCGCTGGCCGGGCCAAGGGAGAGCCGGGTGTCGTCGCGCAGCGTGACGCCGACCTTGCCGTCGGTGCCGGTGCGGAGCGCGTCGGTCGCGAACACGGCGTCGCCCGGCTTCGCGGGCACCGTGGCATTGTTGCGGACGATGAAGGCCGCCCCGGACACGGTTTTGACGTGCCCGGCGGGGGCCGGCTGCTGCGCGTAGACCGGGACGGTGGACACCGTTACGACGACTGCGAGGACCCCGACGGACCGAATCAGGCCGTGCATGTGTTCCTCCCTCAACGCTCCAGACCTGGACAGCGGCTTACGTTACCGTGATCGCCGCGGCCCGGGACTGTCGAGTTTAACTGGGCAAATTGCTGGCGTAGTCGAGTCAGTGCAGCCGGCATGCCCGGCCGCGCCGGGCCTCGGGAAGTCGCCCTAATGGATGACTTTTCCGGGGCTACAGCCGCGGCGGCGCGGGCTTGACGGGTGGTCTCCATGACACCACCCCCTTTGTCTTCACCTTGCGCTTGAACACCTTGCCGGCGTTCGTGATGTAGAGCTCGTCGAGGTTCGGCCCGCCGAACTTGACGCTCGAGAGCGACCCGCGCGCCGGCGCGGGGATGATCGCGTGGCACTTGCCGATCTGATCGAAGATTTGCACGCCCAGGGCGGTGGCGATGTAGACGCTGCCGTTGGTATCGGCCACCATGCCGTCGGCGCTGCTGCGCGTCGCCGCATCAGGCATGTGCACGTAGAAGTACTTCTGCTTGTGGGCCAGCGAGCCGTCCGGCTGAATCTGGAAGGCCCACGAGAGCTGCGCAGCATGATCCGAGACGTAGAGCAGTGTCTGATCCGGAGAGAACATCACGCCATTCGGAGACTCGATCCCCTCGTCGACGACGCGCGGCGTGCCGCCCTTCGGGACGTACCAGATCCGCTTCGCCGCCGAGTCGGTGAAGTAGAGATCGCCCTTGACGTTGATCGCGAGGTCGTTGACCGCGACGTCCTGCGCCACGACCGCCGTCCTGCCCGATGGGTCGTAGGCGACGATCTGCCTGCTGCGCGTCGCGCCGGCATAGAGGCGCCCGTCGGGACCGAACATCATGCCGTTGGCGCCACTGGTGTTCTCGGCAAACACAATGACCTTGCCGTCGAGTCCCACCTTATGGATCCGGTTGCTGCCGGGTTCGCTGAAGAAGAGCTCCCCCCTGTCGTTGACCGCCGGACCATCTGTGTTGCGCTGCACCTCGGTCACGAGCTGCCACTCTTCTCCCGGAATCAGCGTCTGGAAGACGTCCTGCCGTGACTTTCCCTCCGGATTGGCCTTGATCGGCGCGGGATAGTCACGCCACAACCAGCGCAGCGCGTCGGGAAACAGCGCGGTTGCGTGCCGCCCGTTGTGCGCGCCGTCGCCCCATTCGTGCTTCACGTCGTACCCCGAGTATTCCAGTGCCGACTGCATGTCCTGGTTGGCCACGAACCAGTTGCCGGTGTAGTTGTTGAGATCGGCGGAGCCGTCCTGCAGGAAGACGCGGATCGGCTTCGGCTCCGTCTTGCGGATCAGGACGGGAAACGCGTTGCCGCCGCGGAGGCCGACGTAGGTGCCGATCGCGCTGAACACCCGGCGGAACGCGTCCGGGCGCTGCCATGCCGCGGCGAACGCGGCGATGGCGCCGCTGCTGTTGCCGGCGATGGCGCGATCGTTCGGATCGGACGACAGCGACAGCCCGTGCGTCTTGGCCACGTGCGGGAGCAGCTCGTCGATCAGGAAGCGCGCGTAGTCTTCGCTGACCGAGTCGTACTCGAAGCTGCGGTTCATCCGGTCGAGCGCTTCCGCGTGCGGCGCCCTGACGCGGCCGTGCATGACGAAGACGCCGACCAGCGGCGGAACCTGTTTCTTGTGAATGAGATTGTCGAAGACGACGGGCGCGTTGTACTGCAGCCCGTCCTGGAAGACCATCACCGGCGCCGGCTTCGCGCGATCGAGCTGCTTCGGGATGTAGACCCAGTATTCGCGCCAGGTCCCCGGGTACACCTTGCTCTGATCGAACTCCGCCTTGATGACCTCCCCGGCCGGCGTTCCCGGCTGGACCTGTGAGTCAGGCCCGGGCGGGGGGCCTGCGGGAGGCTGGGCGGGGGACTGGGCGAGCAGCGACGCGGCCGCCGCGACGATCAAGGCAGGTGCGAAACGCATGCGGCGAAGGATACCCCAGCCGCTCATCTTGACAAACTAGAGGAGTGGCGTATGCTCGGCTCGTCTAGTTTTACTAGAGGAGAGGCGCGGGTCATGGGGAAAGAGGCGGCGAGCGACCTGGTCCAGGGAACCCTGCACATGCTGATCCTGAAGACGCTGGCGCTGGAGCCCATGCACGGCTACGGCATCGGCGTGCGGCTCGAGCAGATCAGCAAAGGGGTCTTCCGCGTGAATGGCGGATCGCTGTTCCCGGCGCTGCGGCGGCTGGAGCGCGACGGCCTCATCGCGGGTGACTGGCGGGTCACCGAGAACAACCGCCGCGCCAAGTACTACGCGCTGACCGCGGCCGGCCGGACGCGGCTGCGCCGGGAGGCACGCGACTGGGAGCAGCAGACGGCGGCGATCGCCCGGATCATGCAGGCCTCCACCGGAGAGCTCTGATGCGGCCGCTGTACCGCCTTGTCAGGGGACTCCGCGCGCTGTTCTCGCCGACCCGGATCGATCGCGAGCTGGACGACGAGCTGCGAGGCTTTCTCGATCACTCGATCGAAGACAAGATGAGCCGCGGCGCCACCCGCGATGCGGCCACTCGCGCGGCGCGCCTGGAACTGGGAAGCGCCGCCGCGGTGAAGGATCGCGTGCGCGACGCCGGATGGGAGACGCACGCCGAGCTGCTCTGGCAGGACGTGCGGCATGCCCTGCGCACGCTGAGGCGGACCCCCTCCTTCACCGTGGTCGCCGTTGCGCTCCTCGCCGCCGGCATCGGCATCAACACGGCGCTCTTCACGCTGCTGGACGCCGTCGTGCTCCGGCCGCTGCCCGTGCGCGAGCCGCACCAACTCGTCGAGCCGCTCACCCGCTATCCCGGCGATCCGCGCAGGAACGGGTTCTCGTGGGCGTTCTACGAGCAGCTCCGGGATCGCAACACGGTCTTCAGCGACGTCGTCGGTCTCGCGCCGGCGCGGTTTCAGACGCCGGATGGATCCGGCGGCTTCGAGTCCCTCGACGGCAACTACGTCGTCGGTTCGTTCTTTCCGGCGCTCGGCGTGCAAGCCGCCGCGGGCCGGCTGATTGGCCCTGAAGACGCGACGCCAGGTGCGCCGCCGGTCGTGGTCGTGAGCTGGGCGTACTGGAAGCGGCGTTTCAACCTGAGTCCCTCGATTCTTGGAAGCCAGCTCGTGCTCGATGGGTCGGCGGCGACGATCATCGGAGTTGCGCCGCGCGCGTTCACCGGGCTGCTGCGCGGCGTCACCCCCTCCATATGGGTGCCGGTGACGCGCCCGATGGGACTCGGGCTGATCGCCAGATTGAAGCCGGGCGTCTCCATCGAGCAGGCAGCGGCCGAGCTTCGGGTGCTCCATCGATCGCGGCTGGAGGACATGGCGCGGAGCACGAAGGACCCCCAGTGGCTGCGCGCCGACACGGAGCTCGCATCCGCCGCGGCTGGACTCTCCGCGCTGCGCGATCGCTTCGCGACGCCGCTCCTCGTGCTGATGCTGGCGGTCGGGGTGCTGCTGCTGCTCGCCTGCACCAACATCGGCAGCATGCTGCTGGCGCGGGCGGAGGCGCGTCGGCACGAGATGGCGGTCCGTGTCTCACTGGGCGCGGGACGCTGGCGGCTGGCACGGCAGGTGCTGATCGAATCGGCGCTGCTCGCGGGCGCCGGCGTCGCGATCGGCGGCGCGCTCGCGTCGGCGGGCGCCGCGGCGCTGCTGCGGCGGTTGATGTCCGGACGTCTGCCACCCGGCTGGCCGGCGACTGTCGATCTGCCGCTCGGGCCGGATGTCCGGGTGCTGCTGTTCACGGCGGCGGCGGGATCGATCGCGGTGCTGCTGTTCGGCCTGGCTCCAGCGTGGCGGGCGTTTACTTCGCCGGCGGTCGCGCCTCTACGCCAAACCGGGACGTCGATGCCGCGCTCGAGGCGCGGTGCCGCACATGCGCTCGTGGCCACACAGATAGCGCTCTCGATCGCGCTCGTCGCCGGTGCGCTCATCCTCGCCGGCCATCTGTCCAGGCTGCTCAATCAGGACCTCGGGTTCCAGCGTCGAGGCGTCCTGATCGTCTCGTTGAATCCGCAGGGGAGCAGGCTCGATCGGGCGCAGCTCTCCCAGGCGTATCGGGTTCTGCTGGACCGGCTGCAGGCGATACCGGGAGTGACGTCCGTAACCGTGAGCGCGGTCACGCCGATTGCCGGAGGCGCGGCGAGCCGGTTCGTCGAGGTCGAAGGGCGCGCCGACGATGGAAACGATCGCAGCCGCGTGGCCCTGAACTGGGTGGCGCCGCGGTACTTTGCGACCTTCGCGACGCCAATCGCCGCCGGCCGCGAATTCACCTTCGAGGACAGCGGCCGCCCCGGCGTGGCGATCGTGAATCAGGCATTCGCCCGCCACTACTTCGGCGCCGCGAGTCCGATCGGGCGGCGTCTGATCATGGAACGGGAAACGCAGGCGTTCGAGATCGTCGGCGTCGCCGCCGACGCGAAGTACGCCGATCTGCGCGAGCCGGCGCCGCGAACGGTCTACCTGCATGCGTTCCAGCAGCGCGTGTTCTCCGATTTCGCCTTGCGCACGTCGCTCCCGCCGGCGTCGCTCGCGCCCGTCGTCCGCAGCACGGTGACCGAGGTGGTGCCCGCGGTGAAGATCGCCGCAGTGACGACGCTCGACGACCAGCTGAATCGATCGGTCGTGATCGAGCGGTTGATGACCGCGCTGTCGACGTCGTTCGCGGTGGCCGGTGCCGTGCTGGCGGCCCTCGGGCTGTACGGGCTGCTCGGCTACACCGTGACGCGTCGCACCGGCGAAATCGGTCTGCGGCTGGCGCTCGGCGCGACCCGGAATGACGTCCTCCGCATGGTTCTCGGCGGCGCGCTCCGTCTGGCACTTGCCGGCGCCGCGGCCGGCGTGCCGCTCGCCTGGTGGACCGCACGCATTGCCGCCGGGCTCGTGCCCGGGCTCGAGGCGGGATCTCTCGTGCCGATCGCGGCGGCGTCGGTCGCGCTGATCGCCGTCGCCCTGCTCGCCGCATACCTGCCGGCGCGGCGCGCGGCGCGCGTCCAGCCGGCCGATGCGCTTCGCCACGGGTAGCCCCGCCCGATTACAGTCCTCGACGCCGACCTGACAGAATCCGCGCCGCGCCTGACGGCCGCGCCGCGAGAAATCGCCGTCCTTTCAACGGCAGCCCTTGTGCACGCAGCGGAGGACATGACCCAGGCAGTGCGTGCCGGCCTCATTGCCGTCGGAGCCGTCGTGGCCGTGGCCGCCACGAGTCCCTCCGCGCAAGCGCCGCAAGACATGAACGTCTACGCCATCGTCGACGCCGGCCCCGTGCCGGTGCCGGGCTCCTGTTCCTGTATCTCGTCCCCCTTCACCGTGGCGCACGCGCCGAGCCGCGGACCGCGAAGTGGAGCGGGCGCGCCCCTGGAAGGCTCCGGACCGCCGATCAATCTCAATCACCTCAAGGACGATCGGGCGTCGTTCGCCAGGCGAGCCGAGGACGGCCTCGACGGCAACTATTACGCCAGCTTCGGGATCGCGATGCATCTGAGCCTCGAGTCCGCCCTCGCGGGCGGCGATCCGCGAATGGAGGAGGAAGCCGCGCGCTGGCTGCACCTCGCGGCGGCACAGGAGAATGCAGACGCCTTTCGCTTTCTCGGGTTGCGCTACGCCCGCGGGCGCGGCCTCGAGCAGAACGCCGCTGCCGCCGCCTACTGGTTTCATCAGGGTGCGCTGCGCGGCGACCCCATATCGATGACAGCGCTGGGACTCCGCTATGCCGCCGGCAGCGGCGTGACGCAGAACTGGAATGCGGCGGCCCGCTGGTGGCTGCGCGCGCAGGCGCACACGCCGCTCGCCTCGCGCTTTCTCGGCGACGCGTATGCCTGCGGTCTCGGTGTCGACCTGGATCCGGTGCGCGCGGAAGCGGCGTACAAGGCTGCGGCGGAAAAGGGGGAGTCGAGCTCGAGCACCCAACTCGGGCACTTGTACGCGAAGCGCTGCGTGCATGCGCCCGACCAGGCCGCGTTGGAGGCGTACGAGCGCGCCGCGGACGACGGCGATCCCGAAGCTCAGATCGAATTGAGCGATCTCGTCCGCCAGGGCCGCGGCACCGACCCCAATCCCTACCGCGCCTACACGCTGGCAAGGCTCGCGGAGCTGCGGCTGCCAGAAGGCGCGATGAAGGCGCGCGCCGCCGAACGCGTGAAGAGCGCGGTGCGGCTCATGCTGCCCGAGGCGATTCCCGCGCAGGAAGCCCTCGTGCAGAGTCTGATCGCCGCGTCGGCGAAGCCGGTGCGCTAGCGATCGAGCCGCGCGCGCAGCGCGTCCAGCGACGCCGGCAGGACCTCCTCCTGGCGCGGCAGGTCCAGCAGCCGCGCCAGCGCGCCCGGCACCGGCACCTCGCGCCCGATCAGCGGTTCCACGATGTCGTTGAACTTCGCCGGGTGCGCCGTGGCGACGAGCACCCAGGGCTCGTCGCGGCGCTCGCGGGGCAGCTGCCGATACACCGACGCCGCGGTCGCGCCGTGCGGATCCCAGACATACGACAGCGTCGCGGCATCCTCGCGGATCGTGCGGCGGATCTCGTCGTCGGTGACGAGACGCGCGGTGAGGTGGCGCGGGAGTTCGTCGCCGAGCAGCGCGCGCAGCCGTTCCATGTTGGAGGGATCGCCGACGTCCATTGCGGACGCCAGCGTGGCGACGCTCGCCCGCGGCCGCCAGACGCCGCTGTCGAGGAACTCCGTAATGGTGCGGTTGGCGTTGGTGGCGAGCACGATGTCGCCGATCGGCAGCCCGGCCGCCCGCGCCCAGACGCAGGCAGTCACGTTGCCGAGATTTCCCGAGGGCACGATGAAGCTGGCCTTGCGCCGCCTGGCGTGCCAGATCTCGAGGCTCGCCGCGGCGTAGTAGACCATCTGGGGCAGCAGCCGCCCGGCGTTGATGCTGTTCGCCGACGAAAGGCGGTGCCGCGCGCTGAGCGCCGGATCCTTGAACGCCTCCTTCACCATCCGCTGGCAGTCGTCGAACGTGCCCTCGACGGCGAACGTCCGGACGTTCCCGCCCCAGCACGACAGTTGATGCGCCTGGCGCTGCGAGACCAGACCTCGCGGATACAGCAGCACGACGTCGACCCACGGGCGCCGGTGGAACGCCGCGGCGACGGCGCCGCCCGTGTCGCCCGACGTGGCGACGAGAATCGTGATCCGGCCCGCGCCGGGCTGGCGGACGCGCTCGAGCGCCGCCGCGAGGAAGCGCGCGCCGAAGTCCTTGAACGCGCAGGTCGGTCCGTGAAACAGCTCGAGCGCGCTCGCGTCGCCATCCGCGCCGCGAAGCGGAACGAGCGGCGCGGGGAAGGTGAACGCGTCCTGGCAGATCGCGGCGAGCGACCCGCTCAGCGGATCGGCTTCCGCGAACGGCGCGATCACGCGCTCGGCGAGGCCGGGCAGTGCAATCGCCGCCGGCCAATCCGTCCAGGCAAGCGCGGGAATCCGTTCGGGTACGAACAGCCCGCCGTCGGCCGCGATGCCGTCGCGGATTGCCGCGCTCAACCCGGCGGGTGTGCCGCGGCCGCGCGTGCTCAGGAACTTCATCAGTCGACGATCGCCGCCCCGATCGGCTCGATCCTGGTGATCCACGCGTCGCTGGTGATACCTTCACTTCGAAAGGCCTCGACCATCGCGCCGCGAACCGCGTCGGCGCTGCCCTCTTCCGCCCACGCGAACATCGTCGGGCCCGCGCCCGAGATCGAGCATCCGAGCGCGCCTCGCGTCATCGCCGCATCCTTGACCGCCTGGAACCCGGGGATCAGCCCCTTGCGCTGCGGCTCGATCAGCACGTCCTCGAGCGACGCGGCGATCAGCGGCAAATCGCCGGTGAAACAGCCGGTGACCACTCCCGCCAGATTCGCCTGCTGCCAGACGACGTCGGACAGCGGCACCGTTCGCCCGAGGATCGCCCTGGCGCCGCGCGTCTCGAGCACGCGGTGCGGACGCACCAGCACCGAACGGACGTTGCCGGGCACCGGGATCTGCTTGATGTGGGGATTGTCGATGCCGACCGAGAGCACGAGCCCGCCGTAAAGCGACGGCGCGATGTTGTCGATGTGCGCGGTGCCGCTGGCGACCATCTCGCCGCGCATCGCGAACTTCAGGAGTCGCAGGTTGTCGACCGGCTCGTCGAGCAGCGCATTCGCCGCATAGACCGCCGCGACCGCCGACGCGGCGGATCCGCCGAGTCCCGAACCCAGCGGGATCCCTTTGTCGATCGACAGCTCGAACCCGAAATCGAGATCGAGCGCGTCAGCCATGGCCGCGACCGCCATGCCGGCCGTGTTGCGCTCGAAGTCGAGCGGAAGATCCGACACGATCCCGGTAATCGAAGCAATGCGGACCCCGCGCGCGGACGAGCGGCCGGCGCGGACGCGATCGCCGGCGACCGATGCGCTGTATCCCAGCACGTCGAAGCCGACCGCCACGTTCCCCACGCTGGCCGGCGCGAACGCCACCGCGTGAGTCCGGCCGGTCATACGTGCGCGCCCAGGTACGCGCAGACGCGGAGCAGGTCGCCGAACACTCCTCCGGCGGTCACGGCCGGTCCGGCGCCCGGCCCGCGCACCACGAGCGGATTCCGGTCGTAGCGCTCGGTCGTGAAGCTGACGACGTTGTCGGTGAAGGTGACGCCGGCGAAGAGATGCGATCGATCGAACTCGGCCAGGCCGACGGTCGCCTTCCCGGTATCGGTATCCAGGCGGCCGACGTAGCGGAGCACGCGGCCGCGCGACTGCGCGGCGAGGACCCGCTCCCGCATGATCGCGTCCATTTCGGGCAGCCGCGCCAGGAACTCCTCCGCGCCGCAGCCCTGCAGCTGTTCGGGCACCAGGCCCTCCAGCGCCACGTCGTCCAGCTCGAGATCGGCGCCGGTCTCGCGCGCGAGGATGACGAGCTTTCTCGCGACGTCCCGTCCCGACAGATCGTCGCGCGGATCCGGCTCGGTGAATCCCTGCGCCTTCGCGTCGCGCACGAGTGACGAGAACGGCTGCTCGCCGTCCCAGACGTTGAACAGGTAGGACAGCGTGCCGGACAGGATCCCTTCGATGCGGTGCACCCGGTCGCCCGTCTCGCGGAGGTCGCGGACCGTCTGAATGATGGGCAGTCCGGCCCCGACGGTCGCCTCGTACAGGAACCGCGAGCCGCCGGTCCGCCGTGCTTCCTGCAGCGATCGGTAGAACGGCAGATCGGCGCTGCCCGCCTGCTTGTTCGGCGTGACGACGTGGATGCCGGCGGCGAGCCATTCCGGGTAGTGCCGCGCCACGGCGGCGCTGGCGGTGCAGTCGACGATGATCGCGTGCGGCAGGTGGGCGGCATCCACGTGCCGGACGAACTGCTGCAGGTCGGCCGCAGTGCCGTTCCGCAGGGCCTCGCGCCACGCCGCGATCGGCACCGCGGGATCGGCCAGCACCATCGTCCGCGACGTGAGCAGCCCGCGCAGCCGCAGGTCCAGCCTGAAGTCGCGCGTCAGCCGGTCCATCTGCGAGGCCAGTTGATCGAGGAACGCGCTGCCGACGGTGCCGGGTCCGATGAGGCCGATCGAGATGGTGTGCGGCGAGAGATAGAAGCCGGCGTGGACCGATCCGAGCGCCCGCGCCGTGTGCTTGGCGTCGATGACGACCGAAATGTTCCGCTCCGACGATCCCTGCGCGATGGCGCGGACGTTGACGCCGGAGCTGCCGAGCGCGTTGAACAGCTTCGCGGCGATCCCGGGGGTGCCCGCCATGCCGTCGCCGACGATCGCCAGGATGCTGCAGTCGCGGGTCACGTCGACGCGCTGGATCTGCCCCTGGCGCAGCTCGACGTCGAAGGCGTGGCGGACGACCGCGGCGGCGCGGTCGGCCTCGGCGTCCGCCAGCGCGAAGCAGATCGAATGTTCGGAGCTGCCCTGCGAGATCAGCGCGACGGAAATGCCGTTCTCGCGGAGCGCCCCGAACAGCCGCTGCGCCGTTCCGGGAACGCCGATCATGCCGGTCCCTTCGACGTTGATCACCGCCACGCGATCGATGCTGGTGATGCCCTTGACCGGCAGCCGCGACGCCGGATCGGCGCAGATCACGGTGCCCGGTTCGCCGGGCGCGAACGTGCTGCGGATCCAGATCGGAATGCCGCCGCTCACCGCCGGCGTCATCGTCTGCGGGTGGATCACCTTGGCGCCGAAGTAGGCGAGCTCCATCGCCTCGTTGTAGGAGAGGGAATCGATGACGGTGGCGTCGGGCACGCGGCGCGGATCCGCGCTGAGCACGCCGGGCACGTCGGTCCAGATGACGATCTCGTCTGCCGCGAGGAGGGATCCGAAGATCGACGCGGAGAAATCGCTGCCGTCGCGGCCCAGCGTGGTCTGCAGCCCGTCGCGCGTGCGAGCGATGAACCCGGTGACGATCAGCGTCCCTTCGCGATCGGCGGGGACGGTGCGCCGGGCGCGCTCGCGCGACTCGGTCCAGAGGACGTTGGGCCCGAGCGCCGCGCGTTCCACCGTGACGATGTCCCGCGCGTCGATCCAGCGGACGCCGCCCGGCCTCCGTCCGCGGGCCGCGAGAAAGCGCCAGAACAGCCGCGTCGACCAGATCTCGCCGTAGCCGGCCACGAGATCGCTGACGGCGGGCGACGCTTCGCGAATCAGCCGGATGGTCTGCAGGATCCCGGCGATGTCGCGGCGGTCGGCGTCGAGCTCGGCGAGGTACTCGGCGGCGGCCGGACCGGCGAGCAGCGCGCGCGCGATCGCGGCGTGGCGTTCGCGAAGCGCCTCCAGCCCCGCGCCCGGGTCATCCCCGGCGGCCGCGGCCGTCCTGACCAGCGTGAGCAGCGCGTCGGTGACGCCTCGACAGGCCGAGAGCACGGCGGCGACACGCGGCCGGGCGTCCGCCTCCAGGATGTCCGCCACCCGTTCCATGCAGGCGGCATCGGCGACACTGGATCCGCCGAACTTGTGTACTCGCCACGCGTCCATGCCGGCTCAGTGTGGCACGCGGACGCCGCGCCGCATCGCCAGACGAATCAACCGCACCGGCGCATAGAGCGGCGCGAGCCGATCGGGCAGCGGCCACCAGGCCGGCTCGAGCGGCGTCGGCGCGAGCAGCCGCCACGCGGCATAGCGGCCGCGGCCGCGCAGCGTATCGAGCGACGCGCAATGCGCGCGGAGTTCGGCGCGCAGCGGCGCCCCGGCGACGTCCGGCATCCGCAGGAAGGCCCGCGCCATTCGCACCAGCGGGTCGATCGCGGCCGTTCGAAGGTGATCGTGTGCCACCGCCGGAATGATGACATCGAACAGTTCGTTCGCGAGCGTCATGCCCGCCGCGCATGCGTTCCATGCGCCCGCGTTCTTGCTCAGCCGATACACCAGCGTCCAGTCGACCTCGCTCCGCCGCATCACGTGCGCGATCGACAGCACCAGCTCCAGTGACGTCCACAGATGCTTGGCGGCGTGGAGCAGGCCAAGGACGGCGGCGTGCGGGGCGCAGGGCAGGTTGACGTCGCCGCCGGCCGCGGGCACGGTGATGCTGTCGCGCAGGACCTCGCGCGGCCCGAACGGCGACGCGAATCCGTGCGCCTGCGCGCGCCAGTGCAGGTCGACGGGGAATCCCGCCGGATGCGTCAGCGGCCACGCACCGGTCCCGGCATACACGACGCGCGCGGTTGCGACCGACATCCCGCCGCGCAGCACATACCCGTCACCCGAGAGGATCCGCAGCGCCGCCTCCCGCTGCTCGCGGTCGATCAGCAGATCGAGATCGGTGAAGCGCCGCATCCCGAGATCGCCGTACAGCCATGCCGACAGCAGCGGCCCCTTCAGCGCGACCGACTCGATGCCCGCCCGGCGCAGCGACTGGACGATGCTCGTGAGCTGCGACACGGCGTGCAGCGCCCGTATGCGTTGCGCGCGGGCGCGCGCCTCGATCGCGGCGCGGATCTCCGCGGGCGCGTCACCGCCGGTCTGCAGCGACGCGTGCACCCACGCGCTCATCCCGTGCCGTTCGGCGGCGTCGGGCAGCGCGTGCCACACCGTCCGTGGCGCCGTGATGCCGCGTCGCGGCGCACCCAGCGATTGGCGTGCGCTCGCGACGAGGAGATCTAAGGGCTCCATGAAAGGACCTGCTGGACGAGGACCGCGTGGTCTCGCGGATCCTCGGGCGGCGTGAGCGTGACGCACGGCACGTCGCGCACGAGCGCCGACAGCATCTGAAACTCGGCCGCGCGCTGCTCGCGATCGAGCAGCGGCGACGCCGAGCTGTTGCCGGCCAGGCGCAGCAGCGCCGCCGCGGCGGGCAGCGGCGCGATGGCGGAGCTTTTGCCGGGCTCACCGAAGCAGGCGAGCGCGCGCAGCGGAACCGATTGCGTCGCCGCCGGGATCCGCTCGCCCAGGACCAGCGCCCGCTTGTCCCACCCTTCGGCGATCCGCGGCAGATCCGCCCCCTTTCCGAGCGCCATCTTCGCCCCGTCCGGCCACAGCTTCAGCATCGACGCAAACGGCTCGGCGAGCCACCGCCGCCCGTCCGGCGTCACGTGCAGCACATCGTCTGTTATCACGGGGCAGCCCTCCGCGCCGAGGGCCGCGGCCAGCGTGGACTTGCCGGCGCCGTGCCGTCCCACGAACCCGATCGCGCCGCCGCCGATCTGCACCGCGCTGGCATGGAACGCGAGGGCGCCGCGCAGCCGGAGGACGAGCCCGAGAATCGGACCGTACAGATACGTGCAGGCATCGTCCAGCGACGCCGACGCGGGCCAGGTGCACCACACATTCGCGCCTGACGCGTCGATCCACGCACGCGTGCCGTCGGCGTAATCGAGATGAAATCCTGCCGCGGAGCGCGAGATGACGACGACCGGTTCTCCACTGCCGGTGATGCGATCGCCGCTGTGGAGCGCCGAGGCCTCTGCGCCATGCCACGAAGGTGGGGTGCCGAGATGGACGTGCAGGTCCGCAAGCGTCGCGTGGGCCGGCTCCCGGATGAAGCCGGGCAACGGCCGATCGGCGGCTACGACCAGACCGGCCGCGCGGTGCAGGACGCCGCCGATCAAGTCTTGCTGTTGTTCGGACCGCCGTCCATGTTGACGCCCGACATGGTCTGCGTGCCGGTCAGGCTCGCCACCGTGCCGAACACCGTCAGGGACGGCGTCGCATACGGCCGCCGCGGCGGCGCAGGACGAACGTCACGCGAATCCGGCATCTGCGTCATGGGTACTCCCGGCGGACAGGAGACTTCAGTGTAGGGGACGAATCTCAGCCGGTCAAACCAGCGGTCGGCTTTGCCGCCAGCTGCCGATGGAGGAGAACCGGGTCCAGCACCGCGTCGGCAATCGAGTTCTGCCGCGCCACTTCACGTTCGTGCCCGCCCGCGGGGGCGGCCCACACGGTCCACGCCCAGATGTAGTCGTCGTGCACCAGGCGCAGCGCGATTCGCACGCGGACGCGTTCGTCCCGGCCGATCGCCAGCGGCGGCCGGAGCGGGAGAAAGACCTGGTTGTAGACCCGAACGGCCGTCCCGGGCGCCGAGGAGAAGCCGATCGTCTCCGTCAGTTCGGTGTCGAACCAGACCGCGAAGCCCGCAAGCGTCTCGGGCCCGGCGAACGTCCACTCGGCGTCCCCCTGCGCGTCGGGTGTCAGGACGCTCCCGTACTCGAGGCGCGCCCACTGCCGTCCGTCCGCGATCAGATCGGCGGGCTGGATCGCGCAGCGGTAGGGCGTGTCCAGGACGATGCGTTCGATCGGGCTGGTGTCGACCTCCTCGCGGCCGAACGCCGCGCGCACGTCGCGGCGCACCGCCTCGGGAACGCCGCACGGCGCGGCGAAAAGCGTGTCCGCGCGGGGAACGAGCGCGCCGCCGTCGCGCAGCAGCCGTTGCCGTACTCGGATGAGCGTCGCGACAGACCGGCGTGCGAACGGCGTCGGGCCGCGCAGGTCGCTGATGAGGACGTCGGCGCGGTGGGGAAGCTCCAGATGCTCCGCGTCGAGCTGATGAAACCGGACGCGATCGGCGCACCCGTTCGCCGCCGCGAGGCGCGGCCCGAGCTGCACGGCCGGATTGGTGTCGACGGCGTCCACGTGCGCGGCGCCGGCGCGCGCCGCCAGCACGCTGAAGAACCCGAAGCCGGCGCCGACCTCGAGCACCCGATCGCCGGGCCGCACGGTCGCGCGGATCGCCGCCGCGTAGGCGGCGACGCGCGTCTCGTCGGCGAGCATCCAGAGATAGTCGGTTATCGAATACACGCGGCTTCTCCGGCGGCACGCGCGCCGGACGCGATCCACGCGTCGAGCGCGCTGACGCGCCACGCCGCCATGAC
The DNA here is from genome assembly GCA_035699745.1 of Vicinamibacterales bacterium. NCBI lineage: Bacteria > Pseudomonadati > Acidobacteriota > Vicinamibacteria > Vicinamibacterales > Vicinamibacterales bacterium. The sequence continues at coordinate 54,063 of DASSPH010000088.1, read as the reverse complement.
GGCATCCGGCGCTCCCTGCCGCAGCGTGCGCGTCCATGTCCCGACATCGATCCAGCGTGCGACCGGCTCGCCTGGCGGCATGATGCGGTCGCCGCTCGCCGCTCGCCATGCCGCCACCAGCGCCTCGTTGAACCCGACCAGCGGCGTCTTGGGGCGGGCCAGCACTTCCCTGGGAAGCCGTCCGCGATACGCGCGGCGCGGCAGCGCCTTGCGCTGGCACCACGGGATGGCCGGAACCGACATCACGAGCTGGATCACGCGGGTATCGAGGATTGGCAGGCGCAGCTCGACGCGGCGCCGGGTCGTTTCCGGCGCAATCGTCGCCGCGAACGTCCTCGAGACTGTCGTCGAGGTGAGAATCGCCTGCGCCTCCGGACGCGTGGGGTGCGGCGGCAGCGGCTCGGGCGCGCAGCCGAGCACCGTTGCCGGTTCGCGCCGGTCGAGCAGCGCGCGCCCCTCCGCATTCAGCCACACGGGCGGTGCGTGCATGCGCGGGCGGACGATGCCGGTGCGTTCGCGCCAGCGCAGCCCGAGGTACGGCCGCCGCCGCTCGGCGGCGACGTACCGCGCCACTGACGCGGCAATCGTGATCAGCGACGCGGACCGGCGGAGCGCCCGCCAGCCGGGCGGACGGAAGAGGGCGTCGCCGTCCTCGCCATACAGCGCCACGCTGCCGTGTTCCGCCGCGCGCGCGAGCGCATCCCGCCAGTCGGCGAGCATCGGCTCGTCCAGCGGCGACGCCGGCGGCAGATCGGCCGGATCCACCTGCCATGGAACGTGAGCGTCGGCATTGACGACGATCAGCGGAAGTCCGAGGCAATCCGCTGCTGCGCGCGTGAACGGCAGTTCCACATCGTCCACGTAGCGCGGATACCGCGTGGTGATGGCACGCAGCGTGTCCGCCGGCGCCGCGTCGACGGCTGCCGCCGCCATGGTCGTCGAGTCGATGCCGCCGGAGAGAAAGATCGTCGTGCCCCTGGGATCGAGCCGATCGCGGACAGCCTCGGCGAGCACCGCCCGGTACTCTTCGAGAATCGCGGCGTCGGTGCGGCGGCGGCCGTCGGCGAGCGGAAAGTGCCAGTGCCGCCACATTCGCGACGCGAACGTCCGGCCGTCGATGGCCAGCGTGTGGCCGGGCGGCAGCATCCTGATGTCGCGGTAGCACGTGCGCACGTCATCGGGCGCACCGCCGTGCGCCAGGAACGCGAGCAGCGCCGCGTCGTCCAGAGCCGCGGCAATCCGCGGATGGCGCAGCGCCGCCGCGAGCACGTTGGTGACGACGATTGCCTCCGGCGCTGCCGCGACGTAGACGCAGCGGATGCCGAGACCGTCGCGGGCGCACAGCAGCCGCTCCTGCTTCCGATCCCAGGCGGCGAACGCGTATTCGCCGGTCAGCCGATCGCTGTCGCCGCGAAAGCGGCCGATTCCGCCTTCCACCACGAGCGAACCGGCGACGGCGACATGATTCGGCCGCTCGACGGGTACGGGCTCGTCGTCAGCGTGCATCGGCGCGGCGATCAGCGCGCAGCGCCCGTGCGCCGCCGCGGTTGCAGGGCGACCGGTGAGCGCGCTCAGTTCCGCCGCGATCCCCTCGATGTACGGCGGGTCGTCGTCTTTGTGCAGGATCGCGGCGAATGCCGTCATCGTGTCTGCCGTCCGCCCGCCGTCAACGGCGTGTAATGCCGATCCGTCGCCGCGCCGGTGACGACGACGCCGTTGCATTCGAGCCACGCGTGCGCGTCGAAGCGCGCGTCGGTCTGTGACACGCCGAGGGTGAGCCTCGGGGTCAGGCCCGCGCGTCGGAGCAGGCAGGACGCCGCGATCGCCTGCGGCAGGCATCCGGCCGGCCATATCCGTGCGGCCCGCCGAATGGCCGCCGCGCACGCTTCGGGGGTGATGACCGCCCCGGATCCGCCGGGGCCGATTCGGGTCATCGCGCGGGTGAGCGTGGCATACGGGACCACCCGCACCGCCGCGGTCGCGCCAACCAGCCATCCCAGCGCGCGCAGCGCCTGCACGCGTTCGCGCGCGTCGAGACGAAGCGCGCTAGCGATCAACCGGCGGCCGGGTGATGGCAATCAGCCCCCGCGAGGCCAGGTCGGCGAGCAGCGCGTCGAGATCCGCGGCGATCCGCGCACGGTCCGCGTCGAACTCCGCGGCGATCGCGTCGATGACGTCGCCGATCGTGCGCGGCGACTGCAGCAGCTCCCAGATCCGCGTGCCGGCGCCGCTCAGGCCGTAGTACATGCTGTCGTCGAGACCGAGGATGATGACTTCGCCGGCGAGCGTGGTCGACAACTGACGGTCGGACGCCACCACGGACGCGTCCGGGGGAAACCGTTCGGGCCGATCGCGTTCGGCGATCATGCCCGATAATCGCACACCGCGCGGATCAGCCCAAGCGCAGCTCGGCGAGCCGCCGTTCGAAGAACCGCCGCTCGGCGTCCTGCCGCGACAGCGAGAGCGCGCGCTCGTACGACTGGCGCGCGTCGTCGCTGCGTCCGAGCCGGCGGCACAACTCGGCGCGGGCGGCGTGAGCGGGGCGGTACTCCTGCAGATCGCCGCGCCCGAGGATCGTGTCGACGATCCGCAGGCCCGCGGCGGGGCCGTCGCGCATCGCGACGGCGACGGCGCGATTCAGTTCGATTACCGGCGAAGGATCCGCGCGGAGCAGGACGTCGTACAAACCGGCGATCTGGGCCCAGTCGGTCGCGCCGGCGCTGGCCGCTTCCGCGTGCACGGCGGCGATGGCGCCCTGGATCGTGTAAGGGCCGAAGCGCCGGGAGCCGAGCGCCTGTTCGACCTGAGTCAGCCCCTCGGCGATCAACTCCCGGTTCCAGAGCGAGCGATCCTGATCGTCGAGCAGGATCACTTCGCCGTCGGCGGAGGTGCGGGCGGCGCGCCGGGATTCGTGCAGCAGCATCAGCCCCAGCAGCCCGCGGGCCTCGGGCTCGGGCAGCAGATCGACGAGCAGGCGTCCGAGGCGGATCGCTTCCGTCGAGAGATCGTGGCGCGTCAGCGTCGCGCCGGAGCTGGCGGAATACCCTTCGTTGAACACGAGGTAGATGACGCGCAGCACCGCGTCGAGCCGATCCGGTAAATCCGCCGGGCCCGGGACCTGATAGGGAATCTTCGCGTCACGAATCTTGGCCTTGGCGCGGACGATTCTCTGCGCAAGCGTCGAGGCCGGCGTCAGAAACGCCTGCGCGATCTCCTCCGTCGTCAGGCCGCAGACCTCGCGCAGCGTCAGCGCCACCTGCGCGTCGGGCGCCAGCGCCGGGTGACAGCACGTGAAGATCAGGCGGAGCCGGTCGTCCTCGACGCTTTCGTCGTCCTTCCACGCCGCGTCGTCGGTGACGGCGATCTCGGGAGGGGCGCCATCCTTGTCGAGCGACTCGAATCGCGCGCGGCGGCGCAGCCCGTCGATCGCCTTGAAGCGGCCGGCGGAGACGAGCCACGCGCGCGGGTTTCCCGGCACGCCTTCGCGCGGCCACTGCTCGAGCGCAGCGCGGAAGGCATCGTGCATCGCTTCCTCGGCCACGTCGAAGTCTCCGAGGAGGCGGATCAGCGTCGCGAGCACGCGCCGCGACTCGGCCGTGTAGACGGCGCTGACCGCATCCTGGATCGAGTCGGTCACTTCTTCTCGTTCCTGGCGATCTCAGCCCGCAGACGATCTTCCTGGGCGCGCAGCTCGGGCGTGAACTCCTCGCCGAAATCCTCGTTCTCGAAGATCTGCCGGATCTCGATCTCCGAATCTGACGGATGCGGGTTCGGGCAGCGCTTCACCCACTCGACCGCCTCGTCCATCGAGTTGACCTTCCAGATCCAGAAGCCGGCGATGAGCTCCTTCGTCTCGGCGAACGGGCCGTCCACCACGGTGCGCCGGCTGCCCGAGAAACGGACGCGCTTCCCCTTGGCGCTTGAGTGCAGCCCTTCCCCCGCCAGCATGACGCCGGCCTTCACCAGCTCTTCGTTGAATTTGCCCATCTCGGTGAGCATCTTCTCATCCGGCATCGTCCCGGCTTCCGATTCCCTGCTCGCCTTCACGATCACCATCACACGCATGTTCTGTTCTCCTTCTGCCGATTGGTCGAATCGGGCGGGCCGGGATCGACAATAGTGCAGAACCTGCTCCGCGTCGTCGCCGCCTTCATGTTCGTTCCGGCAGGCGCGATGAAGCTCTTCGGCTGGCCGGCTGGCCGGCTGGCCGGCTGGCATGCGGGGCGGCGGGGCGGCACCGTTGATGAGCAAATCGGTATCGGAGGCACGCTGGAAGCGGTCGAGGGGCTCTGGCTATACTTTTCCGCCGCGGCTCCGGACCCTGGAGCGTCGACGCGCTCAGAAGAAAGTAACGTCCGGATGTCGATTTAAAGGAATCCCGCTCGACGAGTAATCAAGGAGCGAGAGAGGCATATGAACTTCGGCATGGACCTGCGGCAGGGGGCACGCTCCCTGTTCCGCGTCAAGGGGCTGGCCCTCACCGTCATCGTGACGCTGGCGCTCGGCATCGGCGCCAACGCGGCGATCTTCAGCGTCGTCCGCGGGGTGCTGCTGCGCCCGCTCGTCAACCGTGACGAAGACCGCCTCATCTACATTCGTCAGACCGCGACCGGCATCGGCGCCGACAACGCGAACTTCTCCGTGCCGGAGATCCGTGACTTCCAGTCGCGGTCCAAGGCGATCGCGGAGTTCGGCGATTTCTCGGTGATCCAGTTCACCCTGATCGGGCTCGGCGAGCCGCGGGTGGTGCGCGCTGGGGTCGTCGGCGGCTCGTATTTCAACGTGATGGGCCTGAAGCCGGTCGCCGGCCGCCTCCTCGACGCGACGGACGACGGGCCGAACGCCGCGGGGGCGGCGGTGCTTACCCACCGGTTCTGGTCGACCGCGCTCGGCGGCGATCCCGCCGTGGTCGGCAAGGCCATCCGCCTCGGCGATCGGTCGGCGACGATCGTGGGCGTCCTCGAGCCGTCGGTCCCGTATCCCTCGGAAACGGAAATCATCGCCAACGTCGTGACGAGTCCGCACCATCTGTCCGCGACGATGGTGGACGGGCGCGTTCACCGGATGACCGAGCTGTTCGGCCGGCTCGCGCCGGGCGCGACGCTGGACGGCGCGCGCGCGGAGCTGCGGACGATTCACGCCGCGATGGTGAAGGACCATCCGGAGTCGTACCCCAAGGACGGCGACTTCCGCCTGGAGGCGGTCGGGCTTCGCGATCAGATCACGTCGTCGGCGCGGACCGTGCTGCTCGTGCTGCTCGCGGCGTCAGCGCTCGTGTTCGTGATCGCGTGCTCCAACGTGGCGAACCTGATCCTCGCGCGCTCGGTTCGCCGGCAGGGTGAGCTGGCGATCCGGGCGGCCCTCGGCGCCGGCAACTGGGCGCTGCGCCGGACGCTGCTGGCCGAGAGCCTGCTCTTGTGCGGGGCCGGGGCGCTGCTGGGCATCCTGCTCGCGCGGCCGATGGTCGCAATCCTGGCACGCTACGCGTCGCGCTTCTCGGTCCGCGCCCTCGACGTCACGGTGGACGCGTCCCTGCTCTGGGTCGGCGCCGGACTGGCGATTGCGGCGGCCGCGCTGCTCGCATTCGTACCGCGCCTGCCGTCCCCGGACGCCGCGAGCGGCTTCGGGCTCACCGGCGGGAACGTGCGCATCACGTCCGGGACGAACCGCCGCCTGCGCGCGTTCGCGGTGACGCAGATCGCGGCGTCGTTCGTGCTGCTGGCGGGGGCCGGGATGCTGCTGACGGCGCTGGTCGCGCTGCAGCGGGCCGAGACGGGGTTCAAGAACAACGTGCTGGCGCTGAACGTGCCCGCGATTTCCTTCGAGCGCGGCCCTCAGGATACGACGCGTTTCTACAAGGAAGCATTGCGGCGGATCGGCGAGCTGCCCGGGGTGGAGAGGGTGGCGGTCGGCACGATCGTGCCGTGGCGCGACGCCGGCGGGTTCGGGCCAGGTTTCCAGTTCATGGTGGAGGGCTACGCGAAAGGCAACGGCGAAGAGGACCCGCGCGCGCGCTTCCGCACCGTCTCCCCGGGATTCTTCGCCGCGCTCGGCGTCCCGATCGTCGCCGGCCGCGATTTCAGCGACGGCGACCGGCGCGACACCGATCGCGTGGTGATCGTCAGCCAGAGCCTGGCGCGCCGGATGTTTCCGAATCAGGACGCGCTGAACCGGCGGCTTCGCTGGACCGATCCGGTGATGAAGTTCATCGACGTCAGCACCGAGGGGCGCCGCATCGTGGGAATCGCCGCCGATATCGACGACGAGAACATCGTCCCGGGGCCGGCGCTTGCCGTGTATCACCCCTTCGAGCAGGAGATCGGCGGCGGCCGCTTCTTCGTGCACGCGCGAACGGATCCGTATGCGCTCGTGCCGTCGATCACCCGCATCGTCCGCGAGCTGTCGGCGGAGCAGCCGGTGGAGCAGGCCGCCACCCTGGAAGACATCCGCGCCGAAGTGCTGGCGCCGGATCGGCTCAACGCGCTGGTGTTCGGCGGATTCGCCACGGTGGCATTCGTCATCGCGATCGTCGGCGTGGCCGGCGTACTCGCCTTCTCGGTCAGCGCGCGGACCCGGGAGTTCGGGATCCGCCTGGCAATCGGCTCCGCCCCGCGGCATCTCCTGACGCGCGTGCTCGGCGAGGGCGCCGTGATCGCCTGCGCCGGGATCGTCGCCGGAACGATCGGCGGGCTGCTGCTCGCGAAGGTCGTCGGCAGCTACGTGCAGGAGGTGCGCATCCCGGGCGCGCTCCCGATCGTCGTCGCAGCGGCGGTTCTGATCGCCGCGGCAATCGCCGCGTCGCTCATGCCCGCCGCGCGCGCGTCGCGCGTCGACGTCATTCAGGCGCTCAGGTCGGAATAGGCGGGGCCCGGCACCAGCCCGCCGCTCAGCGCCTGGCGCAGGTAGGGAGCCGTCCTGCTCCCGCGGGCTGCCGCCACGCGCTCGGGCGGACCCTGGGCGACGATGCGCCCTCCTTCGTCCCCGGCACCCGGGCCGACGTCGATCACCCAGTCGCTCGCGGTGACGACCTGCATGTCGTGTTCGACGACGATGACCGTGTTCCCGGCGTCGACCAGACGCTCGAGCTGCGCCAGCAGCCGCTCGACGTCGGAGGCATGCAGCCCGGTGGTGGGTTCGTCGAGCACGTAGAGGGAGTCGCCGCGCTGCGGCCGCTGCAGCTCCGCCGCCAGCTTGATCCGCTGCGCCTCGCCTCCCGAGAGTTCCGTGGCGGGCTGGCCGAGGCGCAGGTAGCCGACGCCGACTTCGCGCAGCACGTCGAGCGCGCGCCGCACCGCCGGATCGTCCGCGAAGAACTCCCAGGCATCGTCCACCGTGAGCTGCAGCACGTCGGCGATCGATTTCCCGCGGTAGTGGATCTCGAGCGTCCTGGGGTTGTAGCGCGCGCCATGACAGGCCGGGCACGGCGCGTAGACGCTGGGCAGGAAGAGCAGCTCCACCATCACGAATCCCTCCCCCTCGCAGGTCTCGCAGCGCCCCTTCTTCACGTTGAACGAGAATCGCCCGGCGTCGTACCGCCGGGCGCGGGCGCCTGGCGTCGAGGCGAACAACGCGCGCACGTGATCGAAGAGGCCGGTGTAGGTGGCGAGGTTCGATCGCGGCGTCCGGCCGATCGGCCTCTGGTCCACCTGGACGAGCCTGCGCACGTGCTCCATGCCGCCGACGATTCGTCCGCCGGCGGCAGCCGGCGCCTCGCGTTCGAGCGCCGGCCCGGCGTCGTCGGCGGCGTCCAGACTCTGGCCGAGCGATTCGGCGACCAGCTCGACGAGCGACTGACTGACGAGGCTCGACTTGCCGGAGCCGGAAACGCCGGTGACGGTGCTCAACACGCCGAGCGGAAAGGCGGCGTCGAGCCGGCGCAGATTGTTCTTCGTGACGCCGGCGAGCCGCAGCCAGTCTTTCGGCGTCCGCCGCGCGGGGCGCCTGCTGCGCCGCCCCTCGTCGAACAGATAGAGACGTGTCCTGGATTCGCCGACTTCGGCGAGTCCCTCGAGCGGTCCGCTATAGAGAACGCGCCCGCCATGCTGCCCCGCCGCCGGTCCGACGTCCACGATCCAGTCCGCATGGCGAATCACTTCGATTTCGTGTTCGACGACGAACAGCGAGTTGCCCGACGCTTTCAACTTGTCGAGAGCGCGCAACAGGGCCTCGGTGTCGGCGGGGTGCAGCCCCGCGGACGGCTCGTCGAGAACGTAGACGACGCCGAAGAGGTTCGATCGAACCTGCGTGGCGAGCCTGAGCCGCTGCAGCTCGCCTGGCGACAGCGTCGGCGTGCTGCGCTCGAGCGTCAGGTAGCCGAGGCCGAGATCGAGCAGCACGTCGAGGCGCGCCCGCAGATCGTCGGCGATGCGGCGCGTCACCGCCGCTCTTTCGGGGTGGGCCTCGTCGAGCGCGGCCGCCCGGGGGCTGGCCGATCCGTACGGCGCGAAGAGCGCCGCCAGGCGTTTGAGAGGCAGCCGGGACATCTCGGTGATGTCGAGGCCGGCGAACCTCACGGACAGCGCTTCGCGTTTCAGCCGGCGTCCGTGGCAGCGGGGACATTCGGTGCTGACCAGGAACCGGGAGACCCGCTTCTTCATCAGCGCGCTCTGCGTCGTCGCGAATGTATGGAGCACGTAGCGCCGCGCGCCGGTGAACGTGCCCATGTAGCTGGGTTCTTCCTTGCGCTTCAACGCCCGCCTGGTTTCCGCGGGCGTGCAGCCGGCGTAGACGGGTACCGTGGGCTGCTCGTCGGTGAACAGGATCCAGTCGCGCTGCTTCTTCGGCAGGTCGCGCCAGGGGCGGTCGACGTCATACCCGAGCGTGACGAGAATGTCCCGCAGGTTCTGGCCGTGCCATGCCGGCGGCCAGGCGGCGACGGCGCGCTCGCGGATGGTCAGCGTATCGTCACGGACCATGGACTCTTCCGTCGCGTCGTAGATGCGTCCGAGCCCATGGCACTCCGGGCACGCGCCTTCCGGCGTGTTCGGCGAGAACGATTCGGCATAGAGCAGCGGCTGGCCGGGCGGATAGTCGCCGGCGCGCGAATACAGCATGCGCAGCAGGTTCGACAGCGTGGTCACGCTGCCGACCGAGGATCGCGTGGTCGGCGTGCCGCGCTGCTGCTGCAGCGCCACTGCGGGCGGCAGCCCGTCGATGTCGTCGACCTCGGGGACGGCCATCTGATGGAACAGGCGCCGTGCGTACGGCGAGACCGATTCCAGGTAGCGGCGCTGCGCCTCGGCGTAGAGCGTGCCGAACGCGAGCGATGACTTGCCCGAGCCCGACACGCCCGTGAAGACGACCAGCGCGTCGCGCGGGATCCGCACGTCGACGTTCTTCAGGTTGTGCTCGCGCGCGCCTCGGACGTCGACGAACCCGGCCATACAGAGAACCATGCAACTGCCGTGCAGGGCCGGGTCTCGCAGATAATGCAGAGCCAAGGAGCACCCATGAGGCGAGCGTTGGCCGCGGTCGCGGCGTCGATTCTGTTGTCGTTTCCGGCGGGCGCGCAGCCCGGCAAGAAAGTATTCATCTCGGCCGACATGGAAGGGATCAGCGGAATCTCCGGCTCGGACCAGCTGTCGGCCACGGGCTCCGAGTACGGACGGTCGCGGAAGATGATGGCCGACGACGTGAACGCGGCGATTCGCGGCGCGCGCGCCGGCGGCGCCACGGCGGTCGTCGTGAACGACTCCCACGGGAGCATGCGCAACCTGCGGCTCGAGGATCTGGATCCCGAGGTCCGCCTCATCAGCCACAGCTTCAAGCGGTCGGGGATGATGGAGGGGCTCGACGAGACGTTCGACGCGGCGATCTTCGTCGGCTACCACGCCAAGGCCGGCCATCCGGCGGGCCTGTTCGCGCACACCGGCAGCGGCGTCGTCCGCGACGTGCGCGTCAACGGCACGTCGATGGGGGAGGGCGGGCTGAACACGCTGGTCGCGGCATGGTACGGCGTTCCCGTGGTGCTCGTCACCGGCGACGACGTCGCGGTGAAGCAGGTGGCGGAGATCGCGACCGGCGCGCGCACGGTCGCGGTCAAGCGTGCGATCAACCCGCGCGCCGCGGAGCTGCGCCCGTTCAGGGACGCGCATGCGGACATCGAGCGTGGCGCGCGCGACGGTGTCGCCGCCGCGAAGAGATTCGCGCCGCGGCGCGAGGGGAGCTACCGCGTCGAGGTGCAGTTCCAGGAGATTGCGATTCCCGAGGTGGCGGAAAACCTCCCGGGCATGCAGCGTCCCTCGCCCGATACGATTGCGTTCACGCAGGACACGATGCCGAAGGCCTACACGTTGATCCGCCTGCTATACCGGTACATCAATCCGGATTAGCCGGGAGATCCGGCGCCTTCGTGGCGGCACACGCGGCGGCGCCCTCACCCGGCTTAAGATCCAGGCGCCGATGTATGACGCGGGATGGGATCCGACGCCGGGTATCGTCTCGGTCTGGGCGGAGTGGGACGGGCGCGCGATCGTCTGGCGCCGGATTCCAGAGTCGGGTGCGCTGGTTCGCGAAGACGCGCGGTTCAGGCCGTGGGCCCTGCTCGACTCGCTCGAACCGCTCGGCCCGCCGTCCGGGCACTTCCGCTACCGCGAGCTCGAGGGTCCCGGCGCGCTCCGGTTTCTCGTCCACGCCGAGGACGGCCGGCGGCTGCAGCCGCTGAAGGAGCTGGGCAAGGATCGGATCCTGATTCTGCCGCCGGAGGAGCAGTACCTCGTCTCCACCGGCCGCACCTACTTCCGCGATCTGCCGTTCGACGCGCTCCACCGCCTTCAGTTCGATCTCGAAACCACCGGACTCGACGCGGCGGCGGACCGGATCTTCATGATCGCGATCCGCACCCCTGACGGTGCGACCCGCGTACTGGAAGCGGCGGGTGAGGACGCGGCCAGCGAAGCGGAGTTGATCCGCAACCTGGTGCTGACGATTGCCGCCGCCGATCCCGACGTGATCGAGAATCACAACCTCCACGGCTTCGATCTGCCGTTCCTGGCAAGGCGCGCACGGATGCTGCGTGTCGCCCTGCCGCTCGGGCGCGTCGGCCGCGGGCTGCGCCAGCGGCCGGCGAGACGCGGCATCGCCGACGAACAGGACGAGGCTCGCCGCATCCGCTACGTGGCCCAGGGACGCGAACTGATCGACACGATGGACGCGGTCGTGCGCTACGGCTTTTCGACGGGTGATCTGCCGTGGCGCGGGCTGAAGGCGGTGGCGCGGCACTTCGGGGTTGCCGCCGGCAATCGCGTCTACATTCCCGGCGACCGGATCTACGAGGAATACCGCCGCGATCCCGCGCCGGTGCGCCGCTACGCCGCGCAGGACGTGGAGGAGGTCGCCGCGCTCGCGCGGATCCTGGGCGGCGCGGCGTTCGCGCTCGCGCAGATGGCGCCGCGGCGCTACGAGCGGGTCGCCGACGCCGGCGCCGCGACCGGCATCATCGATCCGCTGCTGGTGCGGGCGTACATTCGCGCCGGACACGCGCTGCCCGCGTACGGCGGCGGCGATCGCGAGCCGCACACCGGTGCCGCCCTGCATCTCTTCGCCACCGGAGTGGCGCGGCGCGTCGTGAAGGCGGACGTCGCCAGCCTGTATCCCTCGTTGATGCGCTCGTACCGGATCGGCCCCGCCCGCGACACGCTCGGAGCGATGCTTGCGCTCGTCGATCGCCTGGTCGAACGCCGGCTCGAGGCCAAGGCGCGCGCCAGGGGCGCCCCCGCGGAGTCGAGCGAGCGCTTCACGCACGAGGCGATGTCTGCGGCGCTGAAGCTGGTCGTGAACTCCGCCTACGGCTATCTGGCCGCGGGCAGTGGACTGACGCGGTTCGCGGACGTGCAGGCGGCCAACGAAGTCACCCGCCGCGGACGGGACGTGCTCGCGCTGATGTGCCGCGGGCTGGAGGCGCGCGGCGTCACGCTGCTGGAGGCGGACACCGACGGCGTGTATTTCTCGGTGCCCGACGCGTGGACCGACGCCGACGAACGCCGCGTCGTCTCCGAGGTGGCGGCGCTGCTGCCGCCCCTGGTGCAGCTGGAGTTCGACGGCCGGTATCGCGCGATGCTGTCGCACGAACCGAAGAACTACGCACTGCTCACCTACGGCGGCGCGCTGATCCTGAAAGGGGTCGCCTTTCGATCGAGCCGCGCCGCGCCCTTCGGCGAGGCGTTCCTGCGCCGCGCGCTGGAGCGCCTGCTGCTCCGCGACATTCCGGGGGTCCGCGCCGCGTTCGTCGAGACGGTGGAGGCGCTGCGGCGGCGCGAGATACCGACCGGCGACGTCTCGTCGCGCGTGCGGCTGACCAAGACGGCGGCGCGGTATCTGGCGAGCCGCGACCGGCGGCGAGAGCTCACCTACGAGGCGCTGCTCGAGGCGGGGCGGACCAGCTGGACGATCGGCGAACGGGTGCGCGTCTATCGCACGGCCACGGGCGGCGCCGGACTGGTGTCGGAACAGGAGGACGGGACCCGCGCCGATGCCGCGCTCGACGCGCACGATTACGACGTCGAGCACTACGTGCGCGTGCTGCGTGACATCTTCAGCGAGCGTCTCGCCCGGGCGCTGCGCCCCGAGCACCTGCTGGCAATCGTCGCGGATCCGATGCAGCCATCGCTGTTCGACGACGAGCTGGCTGGCGCCAGCACGGTGCTGACGCCGCTGCCGCGAGCAGGAACGGCACACGCGGCGCCGCAGCCGCAGCCCGTTACCCGGCGTCGAGCAGGCGCCGGAGTTTCTGAATCGGCCCCTTGAGCGCGCGCGTGCGCTTGCGCAGATCCGCCCACACGTCGCCGGCGGTGGCGATGCGATCCGGCATGTTGCGGAGGTTGAACGTGTCGGGCGCGACTTCGCCGGTGATCACCTCTTCCCACGTACACGGCGCCGAGACGGGGGCGCCGCGCCTCGGCCGCACCGCGTAAGCGGCGGCGAAGGTCGCGCTGTAGTCGTTGCGGCCGGTGTCGACGAGGATCCGGCCGGCGCGATCGCGCTTGTGAAACTCCAGCGTGAGCTGCCGGGGATAGCGCTGCACCAGCAGACGCGCCACGCCGTGCGCGAATCCCGCGGCCTCGTTCATCGGCGTCTTGCCGTCCAGGGACGTGAGGATGTGAAAGCCCTTCGATCCCGACGTCTTGATCCAGCACGGCAGCCCCAGCTCCGCGAGCAGATCGCGCAGCGCGACCGCGGCCGCCCGCAGGACCTCCGGCTCCTCACGCGACGGATCCAGATCGAACACGGCGACGTCCGGGTGCCGGAGATCCGGCGCCCGCGACGTCCAGACGTGCGGCGTGATCGTGTTCTGATTCGCGATCCAGAGCAGCGACCGGGTGTCCGTCACCAGCGGGTGATGCACCACCCCGTCCTTCTTCGGGACCTCCACGCGCTGCAGCCACGACGGAAAGCCCTTCGACACGTCCTTCTGCCAGAACCCCGGCTTGCCGATCCCGGCCGGATACCGCTCCATCGTCACCGGCCGCGACGAGATGTGCGGCAGCATCAACGGAGCGACCGCCTCGTAATAGGCGGCGAGATCTCCCTTCGTGATGCCGTCTTCGGGAAACAGCACCTTCTCCGGATGGGTGATCACGACACTACGCCGAGCAGCCGGGGATGCCGGAGCTTTCCGTGAACGGTCCATTCGATAAAGGCTACCTTGACGACCACTTCCGGGCGAACCCAGTGCGCGCGCAGCCGCGGCAGGCCGGTCGCCCGGGTGAACGGCGAGGCCGGGATCTCGATCGCGTCGAGCCGCTTCCGCAGCTCGATCAGCAGCCTGGTGTCGAACCCGGTCCCGATCTTTCCGGCGAACGCCAGCTCTCCCCCGTCACGGTGTCCGACCAGCAGCGCGCCGAGGCCGACGCGCGACCCCTGCGGATCGGTGAACCCGCCGACGATGAATTCGTGCGTCAGCTCGCACTTCATCTTGAGCCAGCTCTTCGATCGCCTGTGCTCGTAGCGTGAATCGCGCCGCTTCGCGATCACCCCCTCCCAGCCCTCGCGGCAGGCGCGCTCCCACGGCGCGGGGTCGTGGAGCAGCGGCACCCGCTGCAGCGGCGCTCGAAACGGCAGTCCTTCGAGCAGCGCGCGGCGCTCCTCGAGCGGCAGCGCGGTGACGCTCCGGCCGTCGAGCCAGAGCACGTCGAAGACGTGATACGCGGGATGGACCGGAGCGTCCCACGTGATCTCGCCGTCCAGAATCGCGTCGCGCACGGGAAGCGCGGCAATCGCCGCCTCGACCGCGGGAAGGTTCTGCGGCAGCCGGTTGCGGGAATACAGGCGTACGGCATCCTCCTGCTTGAACGCGATCAGCCGGATGCCGTCGTACTTGCGTTCGAAGATCCACTCGGGTCCGGTGAAACGCTCCTGCGTCAGCGTCGCGGCCATCGGCTCGAGCCAGTCGGGAAAGGGGCTCATCCCGGGCCCAGATGTACTCGATCGCCGCGCCCGTGTCAGCCGGTTTGCGCCCGCGCCACCTCCGCGCCGATCTGCCGCACCACGTCGGGCAGATCGAACGGCTTTCTGACGATCAGCGCGTCGTACGGGGCCGGCGGCGCTTCATGCCTGTCGGTGGTCATCAGCACGAAACGGCACTCGGGCGCGACAGCGCGCAGCTGGCACAGCAGTACGGCCGCCGGGCAATCGTGGAGCCGCGAGTCGATCACGATGACCGCAGGATGCGGTCTCACCCGGGCGAGCAGGAGCGCTTCCGTGGAGGTGGACGCGGTGTCCGCGACGAACCCCGCCTGCCGCAGACCGGTCGCAAGCGACCAGCAGACGAGCGCCTCATCGTCGATCACAAGGACGCGGCCGGGAAATTTCGCGGCGACGATGTGAAACTTTCCGCGGGTGACGGGCGGCATCATGACGATTGGCTCCGGAAACCGGTGATGCCGCGTCAACCGAGCAAGAAGGGGGCCGCGCCCTCTCAGTCCGCCGGCGCCGCCGGCAGCGTGACCCGCGCGATCGCCCCGCCCCCTTCGCGCGGCAGCAGCACGATGGTGCCGTTCTGCAGCGTGATCAGGCGGCGCACGATCGCCAGACCGAGCCCGGTGCCGCTCTTCTTCGTCGTGTGGAACGCCTGAAACAGCTGTTCCGGTTCGGTGTCGCCGAACCCCGTCCCGCGATCGAGCACGTCGATCCGGCAGGCGGCGCCGTCCGACGCGATCTCCACCTCGACCGGCGCGGTCGATCCGGACTGGCACGCGTTCATCAGGAGGTTCAGCAGCACGGCGCGGAGCATCTCCCGGTCGGCGAGCGCCATGACCGTGCTCTCGGGAATGCGGATCCCGGGATAGTTGCCCTTCATCCCCGCCTCGGTGCTGGCGACGGCATCGATCGTCACGGCGCGCACGTCGACGCGCTCGACCTTCGGCGAGCGCGGCCGCGCGAAGCGAAGGATGTCCTCCACCTTCGCGTTCAACGTGTCGAGCCGCGCGATCATCGCCTCGATGACCCGGCGGTCGTCCGGCAGCGTCGCGGCGCGCGACTGCAGCACCTGCAGCGATCCCTTCACGCCGGCGAGCGGGTTGCGCACTTCGTGCGCGACGACGGCGGCGAACTGACCGAGCTGGGCCAGCGCCGCCTGATCCGCGAGCTGCTGCTCCATCGCCTTGCGCTGGGTGATGTCGCTGCGGATCGCCAGGTACTGCCGCGGCTTGCCCTCGGCGTTCAGCAGCGGCACGATGGTCGTGTCCACCCAGTAGATCGATCCGCTCTTCGCCCGGTTGCGCAGCTCGCCCCGCCACACCTCCCCCTGCGCGATCGTCCGCCACAGGCCGCGGATGAACTCCTTCGGGTGGTAGCCGGAGTTGACGATGCGGTGATCCTGGCCGATCAGCTCGCCGCGCGAGTACTCCGAGATCTCGCAGAACTTGTCGTTGACGTACGTAATCACGCCGCGCTGATCGGTGATGGCCACGATGGCCGCCTGGTCGAGGGCGTAGCGGATCTGTTCGAGGAGCCGGAGGGAATCGTCGTCGGGCATCGCGTTATGGAGTCAGCGAGAGGCCGAACTTTTCGATCCGGTAGCGAATCTGATCCCGGTTGAGGCCGAGCAGCGCCGCCGCCTTGGTCTGATTTCCGCCGGCCCGGCGCAGCGCCTGCGCCACCAGGCTGCGCTCCAGCGCTTCCAGGTCCACTCCCGAGGCGGGCAATTCGAACGCGTCGCCGCCCGCCGCGCCCGGGTTGAGGACGCCGAAGTCCTGCACCTCGAGCCGCTGCCCTTCCGCGAGCAGCATCGCCCGCTCGACGACGTTGCGCATCTCGCGAACGTTGCCGGGCCAGCCGTAGTTCCGCAGCAGCGTCTCCGCCGCCGGACTGACGCCTTTGATCTTCTTCTTGAACTCCGTGTTGAAGCTGTCGATGAAGAACCGCAGCAGCACCGGGACGTCGTCGGCGTGCTCGCGCAGCGGCGGCAGCCTGATCGGCAGCACGTTGAGGCGGTAGTAGAGGTCGCTGCGGAACCCGCCCTTGGCGACCTGCTCCTCGAGATTGCGGTTGGTCGCGGCGACCACCCGGACGTCGACGCGGATGTCGGAGGCGCCGCCGACGCGCTTGAAGCACTTCTCCTCGAGGAAGCGCAGCAGCTTCGCCTGCAGCGCCGGCACCATCTCGCCGATCTCGTCGAGGAAGACGGTGCCCCCGTCGGCGCTCTCCAGCAGCCCGCGCTTCTGCATCCGCGCGTCGGTGAAGGCGCCGCGCTCGTGCCCGAACAGCTCGCTCTCGAGCAGCTGCTCGGGCAGCGCCGAGCAGGTGATGTTCATGAACGGCCGCGGCGCGCGCCCGCTGCTGTAATGAATCGTCTTCGCCACCAGGTCCTTGCCGGTGCCGCTCTCGCCGGTCAGCAGCACCGTCGACGCCGGGCTGGCGGCGACCTTGGCGACGAGCTGCCGCAGGTTCTCCAT
Source organism: Vicinamibacterales bacterium (assembly GCA_035699745.1). NCBI lineage: Bacteria > Pseudomonadati > Acidobacteriota > Vicinamibacteria > Vicinamibacterales > Vicinamibacterales bacterium. The sequence continues at coordinate 37,171 of DASSPH010000088.1, read as the reverse complement.
CGCGGCCGACTCGCCGACGATGGCGCGCAGGCTGTACGGCCGCGCCTCGTTCTCGCGCAACTGCTTCACTTCGCGCCGCAGCTGCGTCGTCTCGAGCGCCCGCGCGACGATCGCCGCGACCTCGTCCAGGTTGAACGGCTTGTTGGCGAAGTGGAACGCGCCCAGCTTCATCGCCTCGACCGCGGCCTCGACGCTGACGAACGACGTGAGCAGGACGACGAGCACGTCCGGCTCCAGACTCTTCATCTGGCGCAGCAGCGTGAGCCCGTCGGTGTCGGGAAGGCGGTAGTCGAGCAGGACGAGGTCGACGCCCTCCTTGAAGATTTCCATCGCGTCCGCGCCAGTGCCCGCCTCGCGAATGGTGTAGCCGTCTGTCCTCAGCCGTTCGCGCAGCGACCAGCGGATCAGGTCTTCGTCGTCGACGACGAGGATGGTGGCGTGTGTCATGTCCGATCGAGTATGCCAAAAAGCGGTGCGGGGAATTTCCCGCGCAGCGGGGAATAGTCCTCATGCCGGCGTTCGCCGACGAGGTGGGATCGGCCGGGAATCCCCGAAAAACCGCGAATTCGCCGCGGCACGCCCGTTGCCCTTGAAGGCCCGCGAACCGATTAACCAGCGAGGCTTTCATCATGAGAAACGGGTATTCATATGTCCTGCGGACCGCGGCGGCGGCGATGGCCGCGGGGTTCATGCTTGCCGCAGCGCCGGCGGCCGCGCCGAGCGATCCGCTCGGGCTCGGCGCCGCACGGCTCACCATCGCGGGCACCTCGAACATCCACGACTACACCGCCACCACCACTGCGATTCGCGTGACGCGCGTCCAGCTCGGCGCGCTTCCGGCCGGCGAGCTGCTCGACAACGCGTTGAAGCCGGGCGTGGTGGAGGCGTTCGAGGTCGCGATTCCGGTGAAGTCGCTGGCGTCGCAGAAGGACGGCCTCGACAAGAACATGCACAACGCGCTCAAGGCCGCCGAGCATCCGGAGATCACGTTCAAGCTGCTGCGCTTCGAGAATCGTCCGGCGCCGGCCACCGGCCTGCGGGCCATCGGCGTGCTGCGCGTCGCCGGCGTCGATCGACAGGTCGCGATCGACATCACCACCGAACGCAAGGAAGCCACGCTCGTCGTCAAGGGAACCCTGGCGCTGCTGATGACGGACTTCGGCATCGCGCCGCCGAAGGCCATGATGGGCATGCTCAAGACCGATCCCAAGGTCACGATCACGTTCGACGTCGCGCTTGCCGCCAATCTCACGTAGTCCGCATTCATTCGACACATACGAGGTCATGATCATGAAATCGACACTTCGTCTTGCTACCGCCCTGACCGTGCTGCTGGCCGCCGCTCCGGCCGCCGCGCAGCAAGGGCCGGCGGAATCCGCGCCTCCGGCCACCGTGCCGGCGGCGACGGTTCCCGCCGCCACCGACCCCGCCGCGGCTCCGGCCAAGACCGAGGAGCAGGAAGCGGAAGCGTCCTGGAAGAAGGGACGCACGATGCGCATCCAGTACCTGCGCCCGCTGGACAAGCGCGGGCTCAACGTCTTCGAGACCACGAAGGAACCCGGGGCGGAGTTCAAGGGCTTCGCGATGGACTTCGGGGCCGCGTTCACGTCGCAGCTGCAGGACCTGAAACACGAGAACCGCGCGCTGCCGAACATCGTGAACGGCGTCGACGCGAACAAGCTGCAGACCATCGGGTTCGGCTTCAACAACTCGACCGCCAACGCCGTGCTGCACGCGCAGCTCGCGCCTGGCATCCGCGTCCAGCTCACCAGCTACCTCTCGGCCCGGCACCACAACGAGACGTGGGTGAAGGACGGCTACATCCAGATCGACAAGTCGCCGATCGACCTCGCGCCGCTGAAGATGCTGTTCGAGATCGCCACGGTGCGCATCGGCCACATGGAGATCAACTACGGCGACGCGCACTTCCGCCGCAGCGACAACGGCAACGCGATGTACAACCCGTTTGTCGGCAACTACATCCTCGACGCCTTCACCACCGAGATCGGCGGCGAGGTCTACCTGAAGGTCAACGGGCTGATCGCGATGGGCGCGGTGACCGCGGGCGAGCTGCGCGGCACGGTGCTCACGCCCGACCAGCGCGGACCGTCGCTCATCGGCAAGCTGGGCGTCGATCGGCAGCTCAACGACAAGCTGCGCGTGCGGCTGACCGGCTCGCTGTATCAGGCAAACAAGGCGATGAGCAACACCCTCTACAGCGGCGACCGCGCCGGCTCGCGCTACTACTGGGTGATGGAGAACACGGCGGCGACCGAGACGGCGAACTACACCTCGGGGGCGCTGAATCCCGGCTTCAAGAACAAGGTGCGGGCCTTCCAGCTGAACCCGTTCGTGAAGTTCGGCGGATTCGAGCTGTTCGGGGTGGTCGAGCGCGCCAACGGCAAGACGGCCGCCGAAGCGGCCGACCGGGTGTGGAAGCAGTATGCGGCCGACGCCGTCTACCGGTTCCTGCCCGACGAGGCGGCGTATGTCGCGGTCCGCTACAACAAGGCGACCGGCGCGCTGGCGGGGATCGCCGGTGACGTGGGCGCCAACCGGTGGCAGGCCGGCGGCGGCTGGTTCGTGACTGCCAACGTGCTCGCCAAGGCGGAGTACGTGACGCAGAAGTACACCGGCTTCCCGCTGACCAACATCCGGAACGGCGGCCGGTTCAACGGGTTCATGCTCGAAGGCGTCGTGGCCTTCTAGTTCGGAGACACGCCATGGTCCTCGTCGTCGCTGCCACGCTGGTTGTCGCCCTGACCGGGGCCATGGAAGGAGCCGGACCGGCGCCGAGCGTCACCGTCCGCGAAGAGCGCGGGGTGTATTCGGTGTCGGCCCGGTTCCACGTCGCGCAGCCGCCGGCCGTCGCGCTGGCGGTGCTGACCGACTACGAGAACATTCCCCGCTTCCTGCCCGACGTGACCTCCTCCGTGGTGCGCGAGCGGTCCGTCGCGCACGCCGTGGTCGAGCAGGAAGCGGTCTCCCGCATGATGATGTTCTCGAAGAAGGTGCACCTCCTGCTGGAGATCACCGAAGAGGGGAACGCCATCCGCTTCCGCGATCGCTCGGGACGCAGTTTCGAGAGATACGAGGGGTCCTGGCGCGTCGCCGCGCGCGGCCGCGGCAGCGACGTCACGTACGAGCTGACCGCGAAACCGGGGTTCGAGGTCCCCGACTTCATTCTGCGGCGGCTGCTCAAGCGCGACTCGACGCGCACCATCGAGCGCCTCGCCGCCGAGATCACCACGCGCGGGACTCTACTTACGACCCAGGTCCAGCGCGATCCACCGCTCGATCGCGGCAATCGCCTGTTCGTCCCGTAGCTGGGTGGCCAGCGGCGGCATCTGCGAGGATGGCCGCCGCGAGCGCATGCGCGCCAGGATCGCGCTGGCGTCCGGCTCCAGCGCATTCAGCATCCGGCTCGCCCCTTCCGGCTGTCCCGGCACCTGCCACGTCGTCGCGAACAGCAGCATCCGCGCCACCACGTCGTCGCCGTCGCTGACGTCGCTGTGCTTCAGCGACGGACCGGTGAAGCTGGTTCCGCCCGTTGGGTTGTGGCACGTGCCGCAGTTCGCCGCCAGGTAGCCGAGCACCGATCGCGTCCGCGGGCTGGCGGCGCGAATGCGCGGCGGGGCGGCGACGAGCTCGGGCCGGGCGGGCGAGAGCCGCCCCTCCTGCTCGAGCGTCGCCAGCGTGATCATCCCCGGCGCGAGCGGCTCGCCGTGGATCGCGTCGGGGTCGCGATCGGTCGAGAGCTGCAGCGCGTTGAACCCGAGCGGGCCGCTGCGCGTGGTGCCGTGGCAGGCCTGACAATCGATCTCTCCGGGGATGTCGTGGCGCTTGCCTCCGCCGAGGTCGGCGGCGCCGGGGATTCCAGTGGCGGGTGCCAGTACAGCATCGGTCTGCTCCTCATTCCACGCGTAGGTCGCGAAGATCCAGCGGTCCGCCGCGGCGCGCCAGATGAGGCGCGTCTCGACCTTGCGGCCGTTGAACGTGAACTCCTTCCAGAACTTCGTGCCGACCGGGAATTCCCAGTCGGCCGGGTTCGTGGTGTCGATGGTGGTACCCGCCGGCAGGTAAACCCAGCGCGCCTTCGCGGCGCCGTCCGACCAGAGCGGATACTGCGGGGAGAACCGGCGGACGCCGCGCGCTATCGCGCCGGGGCGGCTCGCCTCCCACAATCCGGTCTCGCTGAGCAGCGCGGGCGCGCAGGGTTCCTGCTCGACGCTGCGAACCGCGGCGTGCAGCGCGCCGACCCAGACGAGGGCCAGTCCGATCGTCGCTGCGCGCGTTCTGTGGTTCACAGTTGCTCCTGGATTTCCAGATTCCCAAATTTCCAAATTTCCAAATCCGCTCTACTTCGCTTCGGGCGGATCGATCGGGGCCGGCACGCGGTTCTTCACGGGCGCCAGCGACTGCAGATACGCGAAGATGCTCTTCAGGTCCTCGTCGTTGGCTTTGCCGATCATCTTCACCGGCATCGGCGGCAGGATCGGGCGGCCTTTTCCCTGGTGCCGGCCGGTGCGCAGGGTCGCGATGAACATCTCCTCCGTCCACTTGCCGAGGCCGGTCTCGGGATCGGGCGTCAGGTTGGCGGTGAAGCTCACGCCCCACGGCCCGGCGAAGGCGGTGTTGGTCGCGGCGCCATGCCAGATCCACGGGCCGGACGCGGCGGGCGGCGGCGGCATCACCATGTCCTGGGGATGGCCGGTCAGCGCGCGCGTCATGTCGGGCTCGGGCCCCTGGGCGCCCATCTTCCACGGCGTGTGGCAGTCGTTGCAGCCCATCATCCCGACCAGGTAGGCGCCGCGCTCCACGCGCGCCTTCTTCTGCTCCGGCGACACGGTCGCGGTCCCCTGCCCTTCGGCGGCAACCGCGCGCAGCATCGCGCCCGAGAACAGCGCTATTCCGAGAACCGTCAGCTGCGTCGTCAGTCGAGTGCGTTTCATTCGGTGTGACCTCGTTGGTTGATGACCTCGAAATCGTAAAGGGGGATACGAAGGCGGGAACCTAAACAATCCTTACGGCCTCCTTAAGAGAACCTGCACGAATCCTAAAAAGACCTTAAACGTCGATATACTCGTGGCATTTCAATGATCGACGGGGCTCTCGCCGCCTTCCTGCAGGAGGGTGTCGGCATACACATCGCGACGCGGAACGAGGCGCTGCAGCCGAACGGTGCCCGGGCGGTCGCCGTGCGGGTCGAACCTGACGGCGAGCATCTGATCGTGTATGTCGCGCGCGTCGCCGCGGCGCGGATTCTGCCGGACCTCGAATCGAACGGTCAGGCGGCGGTCGGATTCGGCCGGCCGGTGGACGATCGCGCGTGCCAGGTCAAGGGAGTCTTCGTCGGCGCGCGCGAGGCGACGGAGGAGGAGCGGCCGCAGGTGCTCGCGCAGTGGGACGGCTTTCTCGCCAGCCTCGAGAAGATCGGCATTCCCCGTGCGGCGACGCGGACGTGGGTCACCTGGCCCGCGGTTGCGATCCGGCTCCGCGCCAACGCATTGTTCGACCAGACCCCGGGACCCGGCGCAGGGGCGCCGCTCACATGAACGTCACCCTCGAATCGCTGGCGACCTGCTTCCAGGGGATCCTGCCGGCGCAGCTCTTCACCTGCTCGGCCGACGGCATTCCCAACGCGGCGTATCTCAGCCACGTCGAGTACGTGGACGACTCGCACGTCGCGCTCTCGTTCCAGTTCTTCAACAAGAGCCGGCGCAACGTTGCCCACAATCCGCGGGCGCTCGTCATGGTGCCCGATCCCGACACCGGGCAGGGCTGGCTGCTGCGCGTGCGGTTCGTGCGCTCGGAAACCGAGGGACCGCTGTTCGAGCAGATGGCGCTCAGGATCGAGGCGATTGCGTCGTACTGCGGCTTGAAAGGCATTTTCAAGCTGCGCGCCGCCGACGTCTACGAAGTGCTGTCGATCGAGCGGGCGCCCGAGGAGGCGGGCGCGCCGTCGAAGGGCATCGACCAGGATGCCGCGGCGCTGATGGGCGCCGTCTTCACCACCAAGGCGCTGCAGGATCTGGCGATCCAGATCAACCACGCCGATACCCTCGACGCGCTGGTGGATGCAATCCTGCGCGGCCTCGACGAGAGTCTCGGGTTCAAGCATTCGGCCATCCTGGTCCCGGCCGAGGAACCCGGCGTGCTGGTGACGATTGCGACGCGCGGCTATCCGGAGAACGGCGCCGGCGCGGAGGTCCGCTTCGGCGAAGGCATCGCCGGTCTGGTCGCGGAAGCGCGCAAGCCCATCCGCATCTCGGGGCTGATGCGCGGCATGCTGTACGCGTTTGCGATGCACAAGGACGCGGCGGATCGGAGCGCCGGCCTTCAGCGGCGGCGCATTCCGATGCCGGGCCTCGCGAATCCCGAGAGTCAGTTGGGCGTCCCGCTGCTGGTGCGCGGCGAGCTGGTCGGCGTGCTCACGCTCGAGAGCGACATGCCGTACCGGTTCCACGCCGAAGACAAGGCCTCGATCGAGCTGCTCGGCAGCTACCTGGCGATTGCGATTCAGAACATGCAGCTGCAGGAGCGCACGGCGGAGCCCGCCGACGCGCCGGCGCACGCGCCCGCGCGCCGCGGCGTCCGCGCCGCGTCCCGTCCGGCCGAACCGGCGGCGCGCCGCGACATCGTCTACTACGCGGCCGACGAATGCATTCTGCTGGACGGGGAGTACCTGATCCGCAGCCTGCCGGCCAAGATTCTGTGGCGGCTGCTGACGGAGCGCGAGACGACCGGACGTCAGGAGTTCACCAACCGCGAGCTGCGGCTCGACAAGTCGCTGAATCTGCCGGACTGGAAGGACAACCTCGAGAGCCGGCTGCTCCTGCTCCGGCGAAGACTGCAGCAGAAATCACCCGACATCCGCCTCGTCCCGCGAGCCCGAGGCCGCTTCGCGCTCGAATTGGGCTGCGAGGTGAGCCTGAGCGTGCGTCCCTGAGGACGGCCGGCGGCGTACGCTCCGACGCGAAGAACACGAAGGCCACAAAGATCGCTAAGAAGACGTGTGGGCTCTTTGTGCTCTTTGTGATCTTCGTGCCGGCGCGCGAGCCGTGGGCCGTTTCGGTCGCTCGTGAAAACGTCACCTTCATCCGCCTCGTCCCGCGAGCCCGAGGCCGCTTCGCGCTCGAATTGGGCTGCGAGGTGAGCCTGAGCGTCAGACCGTGAAATGAGCGACTGAAACGCGCCGACGGCTCGCTTCGCAACAAGGCACAAAAGGCAGGAAGGCACGAAACGGATCAGGACCAAACCTGGTTGTGCTTCGTGCCTCTGTGACTGCGTGCCTTGCTGCGCAGCGTGCGGTGTCCGGTCAGTCGCTCATCTCAGAAAGTCACCTTCACCGCCAGCTGCACCTGGCGCGGATCGCCGACGCCCTGGCGGAGGAAGCCGTCGAAGTTGAACAGCGCCGGCGTCGAGAGCGGGTTCACGTTGTTGGCGTTGTTGAACGTGTTGAACATCTCGAGGCTCGGGATGATGCGCACGCTGGCGCCGGCGCGGAATGGCCGCTGCAGGCGCCAGTCCAGCGAGAAGTACTCGTTGTCCTTGCGATCCCAGTTGCGGCCGCGATCGGTGTTGTTGAGGACGCGCGGCGAGCTGGTGATCGGCTGCGCGGTGCGCCCCTGCATCCGGATGTTGACCAGCAGGTGCCGCGGCAGCTCCGCATAGGCGAAGAAGTTGAACTTGTGGCGGATGTCGCGGTCCGACGGGCCGTAGTCCAGGCTCAGATCGTAGAAGTTGAACGACCGATCGGTGAACGGATCCCGCTCGTTCGAGTCGTCGTCTTCGTCCTTGGCCAGGACGTAGTTGGCCTCGAGCTGATAGCGCTGTGAGAAGCGCTTGCGGATGCCGGCCGTCAGTCCGCGATAGAGCCCGCGCCCGCGGCTGGTGGTGACGAAGACGTCGCTGAGCCGCGGTTCGAACGGGTTGCCGCCCGTGTATGTCGTGGCATCCCGCGTCGCCGGTTGCGACGCCGCGGGCGCCGTCCCGTGAGCGTTGTAGTTCAGGAACCGTGTCAGGTTCACCCCCTTCGCGACGGTGAAGTCGAGGTAGGCCGCGACGGACGGCGCGAGCTCGCGCTCGAAGCCGCTCGAGAAGTTGTAGATCCGCGGGTTGCGGTAGTTGCGGTCGAACACGCGGACGCCGGTGAACAGCGGGAACGTCCCCGCGGGCACCGCGCTCGGCGCGAGCAGGTTCGGCCAGACCGGCATGTCCGCGAAGGCGGTGAAGCTCGAGTCGCGGAAATCGCTCTTCTGCTGGATGCCGTTGGTCGTGACCGACCCGACCTGGCTGAGCATGTTCTGCCGCGCGTAATAGACGCCGGCGGATGCGCGCAGCAGCGTGCGCCCGTCCTGATTGACGTCCCAGGCGAATCCGGCGCGCGGCTGGAACTGCTTCCATTGATCGGGGATCGTGCCGTTCGACGGAAACCGCGGATCGTTCAGCAGGTGCGCGTACGCGGTCGTCGACGGATCGACCGTGTCCGGCATCAGCTGCGCGTCCCAGCGCAGCCCGTAGTCGATCGTCACGCCGCCGCCCGCCTGCCACTTGTCCTGGATGAAGAGCGAGAACTCCTCATTGTTGATGTCGGACGCTCCCGCGGCATCGCGCGCCACGCCGTCGGGGCTGCTGCTCTGCAGATAGAAGAGCAGCGGGCTCACCGTGGCGCTCGCGCCTGCAGGACAGGGCGACGGCGCCGTGACGAACCCACCGTTCGAGCAGCCTACCGTGAAGGGCCCGAACCCGCCCGGCGCTGCCGGCGAGGCATATCGCAGGAAGCCGGCCACGCTGTCGAAGATGTAGCGCCCTTCGAAGAACCCGCGGAACACCTGCGCGTTGTTCGAGTGCATCCATTCGGCGCCGGCTTTCATCGTATGGCGGCCGCGGATCATCGACAGGTTGTTCTTGAACTGGAACCGCTGCATCAACTCGTCGACGTTGGGCCCGAGGAAGAACGGGTTGCCGAACCGGAACGTCGGCCCGAAGCCCATCGCCGTATCGGCCGGCACGTTCGAGTCCACCGCCGAACGCGGCCGCGACTCGCGCGAGTAGGTGAAGTGGAACTCGTTCAGCCGCGTCGGCGACAACGTCGTGAACAGGTTCAGGTTGGCGACGTTGATCTTCGACGGCCCCTCGATGCCATTGGCCGAATTGCCGTAGGTGGCGACGTCGAACGTCTGGTTCTCGTTGCGCGAATAGTTGAAGTTATAGGACGCAGAGAGGTTCGTCGACGGTGAAACGCTCCAATCCAGCTTGGTCAGCAGCCCGTTGTTGTTGATGGCGTGCCTCACCGGCTGCCCTTCCTCCTGGCCGCGCGTCGTCCGGAAGAAGTTCAGCAGCGCAACGCGCTGGCAGTCGGGGTTCGCATTGATCAGGGCTTCGTTGGCGGTGATCGTCGGCGCCGCCACCGGGCACGGCGTGCCGATCGGCACCGACAGGTTCGGCCGCTCCAGCTTCTCCCGCACGCCTTCGAGCGCCAGGAAGTAGAACGCCCGATCCTTGATCAGCGGGCCCCCGACGGTGCCGCCGAACTGCTCGCGATGGAAGTCCTTCAACGTCTGCCCGTCCGAGGTGTGCGACGTGAGCCCCTCGATCCGCTGATAGTGGAACAGGCTGCCGGCGAGCGTGTTGGTCCCCGACTTCGTGATTACGTTGACCACACCGCCCGCCGTCCGCCCGAACTCCGCGCTCGCGCCGGAGGCGATCACCTGGAACTCCTTCACCGCGTCGAGCGTGATGTCGATCGCGGCGCGCTGCCCGCCCGCCTGCTCGCCGAAGAAGCCGTTGTTGTAATCCCCGCCGTCCAGGCTCACGTTGTTGAACACGCCGCGCTGGCCGGCAAACGTGATTTCGTCGCCGTCCGGCCCCTGCACGATGCTGACCCCCGGGGTGAGCGTCAGCAGGTCCTCGAACTTGCGCCCGAGAATCGGCGTCGTCGCGATCGTCGTCTGATCCAGCGTCGTCGACGCCGCCGTGCGGGTGCGTTCGATCGCCGACGCCTGTGTGCTCACCGTGATCGTCTCGGAGAGGCTCGACAGCTTCATCGACGGTGCGAGGTGGATGGCTTCGCCGACCGTCGCCCGCACGTCCTCCATCACCAGGGTCGCGAAGCCCTGCAGCTTGAGCGTCACCCGGTAGCGGCCGGGCGGCAGCTGCAGCGCGACGAAGCGCCCTTCGCGATCGGTGGTCAGCTCACGAACCAGGTTGGTGTCGGTGTTGCGGATCTCGACGGCGACCCCCGGCAGGACCGCGCCGCTGGCGTCGAGGACGGTCCCATCGATGACCGCCGTGGTGATCTGGGACTGCGCTCCGAGGGGAAGCGCCGAACCCAGAAGGAACAGGGCCCCACAGAGTGCGCGCAGGATGACCATCGAACCTCCTGCGCGCATCCTAAGGGAAATCCCGCCGCGCGGCGAGGACGATCTACTTCCTGGGCACGAGCTTGAGAATCCGCCCGGGCTGATGATCCGTGATCGCGTAGATCGCGCCGTCCGGCCCTTGCCGCACGTCGCGGATGCGCTCCTTGTTCTCCTTGAGGAGCCGCTCCTCGCCGGTGACTTTCTCACCCTGCACGTCGAGACGCACGATGTTGGTCGTTCCCAGGCCGCCGATGAACAGGCTGTTGCGCCACTGCGGGAACAGATTCCCGGTGTAGAAGAACATTCCGCTCGGCGCGATGACCGGGTCCCAGTAATAGAGCGGCTGCTCCATGCCTTCCTTCTGCTGGATGCCGCCGGTGATCGGCCCGCCCGCGTACTCGATGCCGTAGGCGATCGTCGGCCAGCCGTAGTCCTTCCCCTTGCGCGCGATGTTCAGCTCGTCGCCGCCGCGCGTGCCGTGCTCCACCTCCCACAGCTCGCCGGTCGTCGGGTGCAGCGTCGCCGCCTGGATGTTGCGGTGGCCGAACGACCAGATCTCGGGACGCACGCCCGGCTTGCCGGCGAACGGGTTGTCTTTCGGAATCGTGCCGTCCGCGTTGATCCGCACGATCTTGCCGAGCAGGCTGTCCATCTGCTGCGCCTGCATCCGTCCCGGCGTGATCGACCGGTCGCCCTGCGTCACGAACAGCGTCCCGTCGCGGTTCCACACCAGGCGGCAGCCGAAGTGCAGCGTCGAGTTCATCGACGGCTGCTGGTGGTAGATCGTCTGCACGTCGTCCACGCGCGGCTGCGCGCCGTCGACCAGCTTGCCGCGCGCGACCGCGGTGTTGTTCGTGCCCGCCTCCGCCGCCGGTTCCGAGTAGCACCAGTAGATCGTCCGGTCCTGCCCGTAGCGCGGACTGAGCGAGACGTCGAGCAGGCCCCCCTGGTTGCGGCCGTCCACCGTCGGCAATCCCGCGACCGGCGGCGACAGCGTGCCGTTCGCCGCCACGATCCGCAGCGCGCCGGTGGGCTTCTCCGTGACCAGCATCCTGCCGTCCGGCAGGAAGGTCAGCCCCCAGGGCTTGTTCAGCCCTTCGGCGACCGTCACGACGTCGAACGCGACGTTGGTCTTGCGCTCGGGCGCGCGCGTCTGGCCGGGGAACGCCGGCTTCTGGTTGGGGGCGTTCGGCGGGCGCGGATCGACGCCGGGCCACTTCTCTTCGGCGGTCTTCTCCGCTGCGGGCGGCTGGGGCGGCTGCTGTGCCGGCGTTGTCTGAGGCACGACGCCGGGGAGCAGCAGAGCTACGGTCACGAATGCGGTCATCTTCATGACCGGAATCTTATCCAACTTCCCCCGGCGGCACGCCGCTACTTCGTCTTCGATTCCTCCGCGATGCGCGCTTCCAGCCGGGACGCGGCCCCGCGGGCGTACGCGCGGCAGCCGTTCGGATCGACGAAGGGATCGGGCGACGTCTGCCGGCGGCGCGTCTGCACCTTCGCATCCATCCCGGTGCCGGAGGGATGGACGCTGAGAATGATGTCGCAGGGCAGCGCGGCGATCTTCTCGATCGACCTGCGGAACGACTCGACGATCGACGGTGTGCCCCTGCCGCCGCTGAACCGGAAGCCCTCCGCCGACACCGCATTCAGGCTGTCGGCGTAGACGATGTCGTAGCAGGTGGCGCCTTCGCACGACCGCCAGCTCCAGGTGGTGGCGCCGGGCGTATGGCCGGGGGTCAGATGCGCGGTAATCGCGAGATCGCCGACGCGCAGCGTCTCACCGTCGCGGACGGCGCGAACGTTCTTGACGGCGGGGAAGGCATTCGCGGCGCGTCCGAACGCGAACTGCGGATCGTCGGCCGTCGGTTCTCCCTGCTCCAGCGCGCGCTTGCCGGCGGCGCTGGCGGCCACCGCCGCGCCGCTCGCGCGCTGCAGCGCCGCGATCCCGCCGCCGTGATCGTAGTGCGCGTGCGAGTTCACGATCAGCCGGATGTCGCCGGTCCTGAAGCCAAGCTTCCGGATGCCGGCGTCGATCTGCGGCGCCGTCTGCGGCAGGCCGCCGTCGAGCAGGATCGAACCGCCGCCGCCGGTGATCAGCACCGCCGACACGTCACTGGCGCCGACGTAGTACGTGTTGCCGAAGACCTTGAACGGCTCGTACGGCTTGTTCCACGCGTCGCAGTCGGCGCAGGTGTGCGGGGGATCCGGTTGCAGCGTTGCGGAGGACTGGGCCAGCACGGCGAGCAGCGCGCCCGCCACAACCACGGGTTTCATGATCACGAATGGCTCCAACGATTCTTCAGTTCGCCCGGACCGCGCCGGTGTATACAAGCGTGCTCAGGAGGTGCTCCCATGAAGACGGTCACCAGCCGACCTGCGGTCATTTCCGGCGCGGCGCGTGAGCGCGTCCCCGAGTTTCTCATTGTGGAATACCAGCTGACAACGGAATCGCTGCTGAAGAACGAAGAATCGGGCGAGCGCCGCGCCGCATTCTTCCTCACCCTGGCGGGCGCGGCCGGTGCGGTCCTGGCCTTCGCCTTCGATGGCGATCAACCCGTGTTCGAGCGCGCGCGCCTGGCTCCCGCCGTCGTCGTCGTCGGTACCGTCGTGCTGCTGTTTGGATGGATGACGGTCATCCGGCTGATCGAACGGCAGGTCACGACCGACAAGCTGATCTTCGCCCTCCGCGACCTGCGGCGGTTGTTCATCAGCCGCGCCGACGCCGCGATTGCGCCCAACGCATTCCTGCAGCCGTACGGCGACCCGCCCGGGCGGTCGCTGAAGACCTTCAGCCTGGCACGCGGCGGCTGGCTGGAAAGTGTGGAGGCGGTGAACGCGGTCATCTGTTTTGCCATTGTCGGCGGCGCGATACGATGGTGGCGCCCCGACGCCGGCTGGTGGCCGCTGGTCGGTGCGGCCGGAGCGTTCATCATCTGGTGCCTTCAGAAACAGACCGTGAAGACGCGAATGACGACCGAGAAGATGACATGCATTCGAGCGGCGGACGAGAGGCAGCGTCTGACGCTGGATTCCGCCGTCGAGCCGGTCTGATGTGGGAGTACCGTCTGATCTGGACCGGTGAGGCGCCGTCGTGGTGGGATGCGGCCTGGCGCGCCGGCGAAGCCGCGCTTCGCCGCCACGGCCGCACACCGGAGACCCGGCCTGACACGTATCTGGTTCTCGCCGACCGTCCCGACGTCGGCCTCAAGACCCGCGGCGCCGGCGGCGAGTTCGAGGCGAAGCTGCGGCATCAGAGCGAACTGGGCTGGGAACTGTGGGAGAAGATCCCGTTCTTCCGATGGGACGATCTCGAGATCACCCGCTTCTCCGTCGCGCTGCAGCAGCCGCTGCCGCAGCGCGTCGAGGCCGCGACGCCGGTCGATGGCGTCAAGGCCGCGCTCGCCGCGATGGGCATCGCGGTGCGCGAGGTCACCGTCGCAAAGACGCGCCTGCAGACGCGAGCCGGCGAGCTGCTTCCGGCGCTCGGGCGCGAAGCAGCGGATCCCGGATGGCTGGCCGAGCTGGTGGAGATCGAGGTGCCGGGGAAGCCGGCCGCCCGCTCGCTCTGTTTCGAGGCGATGCGCAGTTCAGGCGCGGCGCCGCCCGTCGCGCATCGTGAGCTGGCGCGCAACGCCGGCTATCCCGCGTATCTTGCCGGCGCCTCGTGAGGTTCGCCCCGGGGTCGCGCGGACGGCTGACGGGCCGCGATCGCGATCGCTTTGCCGGCGGCGGTGTATTCGACAGGATCGGACGCGCCGTCTGTGAGGCCGGCTGTCTGCCGCGCAAGGAGCTGTACGAGGCCTGGGAGGTGGCCCGGCGCGCGCGGCGGCTGTTCCGCGGAGGGCGCGTCGTCGATCTCGGGTCGGGGCACGGGCTGCTCGCGCAGGTGCTGCTGATCCTCGACGACTCGTCGCCGGCCGCCATCGCGATCGACAAGTCGCAGCCGCCCTGCGCCGCGCGCGTGCACGAAGCGCTGACCGCCGTGTGGCCCCGCCTGGCCGGGCGCGTGACGTTTCTCGAGGGCGATCTGGCGTCGGTGCGGATCGCGCGGGACGACCTCGTGGTGTCGAGCCACGCCTGCGGGCGGCTCAGCGACGTGGTGATCGACCAGGCATCGGCCGCCGGCGCGCGCCTGGCGCTGATGCCGTGCTGCCACGACTTCGGCGCCTGCGACGCCGGGTCGTTTTCGGGCTGGATGGATCGCGCCCTGGCGATCGACGCCGCCCGCGTGGTCCGCCTCGAGTCGCGCGGCTACCGCGTGTGGACGCAGACGATCCCGGCGGAGATCACGCCCAGGAACCGCCTGCTGCTCGCGTGCCGCTGACCGCCTGACGGTCTCCGCCTCAACGATTGAATGGCCGTTCCTGGATCCAGTTGAAGCCGCGGCTCACCAGGAGGAACTTCTCGCGCGGCTGCAGCCGCATGTCGAAGCGGACCTGGTGTCCGTCCATGTTGCCGTCGAGGATCAAACGGTCGGGCCCCGGCCGCTCGATCGCGAACGCGGCAAAGGGGACGTCGGGAGCGCTGTCGACCGTGAGCTGCTTGACGCCGTCGTCGATCTTCACGCCGTAACCGACGAACGTGTCGTCCATCCGCTGGAACGACATCGACGCCGGGTTCTGGAAAATCAGCCGCCGCCAGCGCCCGTGATCGCCGACCAGCGCGGAGCGCACGACGCCATCGACCTTCATCTCTTCGACGTTCCAGATGCCATAGAGCGGCGATTTCGGCGCCCCCGCGCCGAACCGCGACCAGCTCTGGTTCGCCTCGTAGACATTCATGCCGACGATATACGCGCCGAACGCCAGTTGAAGACCGACCGCGATCCGGCGCGCGCGCGTCCCGCGGAACAGAGGCGGCTGCGTCGACGGCTCCGCGGTCCTGTTCAGCACCAGCACCCGGATCAGCCGCCGCGCTTCCGGCGCGACGAGCGCCAGCGACATCAGCAGCAGATGGAACGAGAAGAGCTTCACCGGGACGTCGTAGGTCATGTTCAGCGTGAAGATCTGCACCGAGTCCGCCATCGTGATGAGCGCCCCCACCAGCGACAGCTGCGGAATGAACAGCAGCACGCCGCCCGCCAGCTCCATGAAACCGGCGAACCGTTCGTACGCGGGCGACGCGCCGATCGAGTACCAGAGCACCCCCATCGGCGAAAAGTTTCCGAACGGTTCCACCAGGCGCTGCAGAGACGGATACGGCATCTGCAGCGGCATCGCCTTCACCATCCCGTAGCTCACCATCGTCGCGCCGACCGCGAAGCGCAAGGACAGGTGAAACCACTTGTGCATGCCGGCGTAGCTCGCGCGGCGGCGATCGAGAACCGACCACAGCACCGTTCCCGCGGCGGCGGCGGCCAGCAGCACGAACGCCTGGATCCAGTCGACGGTCCTGTCGCCGCTGCCCGTGGCGGTCGTGAGGTACGGGCGGCTCACGCGGAACACGCTGGTGGCGGTGTAGACCACGACCGGCTTCATGTAGCCGGTGGCTCCCAGATCCGGCAGCGGCAGGTTGACGATGCCGTTGAGCATCTGCGTGGTGAGGACGTAGAGGCTGAAGTACAGAAAGGACAGCCGGAAGGCGATCCGCGTCGCCAGCCGCCAGCGGACCGGCGGCGCTGCAGGCGCGGACCGCGGCGCCGGCGCCGGTGCGGCGTCCAGAACTGCGAGATCTGCAGGAGCTTCGGCGAGCATGCCGCGCATACTACACCTCTCCGGTACGGTAGGATCCCGCATGCGCTGGCTCGTGACGCTCGTTCTTGCGGCAGCCGCGGCGTCGTGCCGCACGGCGGGCGGAGGAGGTCCGGCCATCGTCCAGCCCGGCGCCCCCGGCGAGGCGAGCAGGATCGTCAACGCCGAGCAGGCGCGCGATCTGTCCCGAGTGCAGTTCACCGCCGCGGACGTGAAGTTCATGCAGGGCATGATTCATCACCACTCGCAGGCGATCGACATGGTGAAGCTGCTGGAGACGCGCACGCAGAGCGACGACATGAAGCGCTTCGCGCTCCGCATCCAGGTTTCCCAGGACGACGAGATCAAGACGATGCGCCGCTGGCTCGAGGCGCGGGGCCAGGAGGTTCCGGGCGAGCACGCGCATCACCAGCCCGGCGCGCCGATGATGCCCGGGATGCTCACCGCCGAAGAGATGTCCCGCCTCGCTGCCGCGAAGGGCCCTGAATTCGACCGGTTGTTCCTCGAGGGAATGATCAAGCACCACGCCGGCGCGCTGACCATGGTGCGGGAGCTGTTCAACACGCCAGGAGCGGGCCAGGACTCCGAGATCTACGCCTTCGCCTCGGACGTGGACGCCGATCAGCGCATGGAAATCGAACGGATGGGCGCGATGCTCGCAATGATGAAGGAGCCACAGTAATGAAACGGTTTGCCGCCAGCCTCCTTGCCGTGTCAGCGGTGACGCTGGCGATCTCGATCGACGGCCGCGCGCAGGACAAGCCGGCCCCCCCCGCGCCGCCGCCGTCGACCGATCCGCGCGCCAACCTGAAGCCCGGCTTCCGCGACGCCGGACAGGTCGCCCGCAACATGGAGCTCGTGTCGACGATGCCGAAGCCGCCGGGGTTCTTCGATCCGAAGGCGCCTGCAGGGTTGCCGATGCCGGCCCGCACGGGCCGCGGCGGCGCCGCGAGCGGCACGGCGGGCGCGGCAGCCGAAGCGCCGGCGCAGCCGCAGACCGGACCGGAGCCGAATCCGCCGGCCACGCGTCCGCCGCAGCCGCAGCAGGGACAGGGACTGAACTTCTCCAACTCCGACATCGCGTTCCGCCGCGCCGACATGTTCCTCGGCAACTTCAACGGCTTCAATACCTACGACATCGAATCGCCGAAGAAACCGCGCCTGCTGGCGTCCGTCGTGTGTCCCGGCGGCCAGGGCGACATGTCGATCTACGGCAACCTCCTGTTCATGTCCGTCGAGCAGACCCGCGGCCGGATCGACTGCGGCACGCAGGGGGTGACCGAAACGGTGAGCGCGGAACGCTTCCGCGGCGTCCGCATCTTCGACGTCAGCGACATCACGAAGCCGAAGCAGATTGCCGCCATTCAGAGCTGCCGCGGTTCACACACCCACACGCTCGTCGTCGATCCCGACGACAAGGCGAACATCTACGTGTACGGGTCCGGCACCGGCGCGGTGCGCTCCGGCGAAGAGCTGGAAGGCTGCTCGAACAAGGGCCCGAACGAAGATCCGAACACCGCGCTCTTCAGCATCGACGTCATCAAGGTGCCGCTCGCCGCGCCGGAGAAGGCGGCGATCGTGAACCGGCCGCGCATCTTCGCGGACCCGAAGACCGGGGCCATCTCGGGCCTGTGGCAGGGCGGCAGCCACGGCGAAGGCACGCAGACCTCGCGGCTGACCAACCAGTGCCACGACATCACCGTGTTCCCCGAGGTCGGGCTGGCCGCGGGCGCGTGCTCCGGGAACGGCATCCTGCTCGACATCTCGGACCCGGTGAACCCGGTGCGTCTCGATCAGGTGGTCGACAAGAACTTCGCCTACTGGCACTCGGCGACCTTCAACAACGACGGCAGCAAGATCGTGTTCACCGACGAGTGGGGCGGCGGCACCCAGCCGCGCTGCCGCGCGACCGATCCGCCGACCTGGGGTGCCGACGCGGTCTTCGACATCGTCGACAAGAAGCTGAAGTTCGGCGGCTACTACAAGCTGCCGGCGCCGCAGACCGACAAGGAGAACTGCGTCGCGCACAACGGCTCGATCATCCCGGTGCCGGGGCGCGACATCATGGTGCAGGCGTGGTACCAGGGGGGCGTGTCGGTGTTCGACTTCACCGACTCGGCCAGGCCGTTCGAGATCGCGTACTTCGACCGCGGGCCGATTGACGAGAAGAACCTGATCACCGGCGGCTACTGGTCCACCTACTGGTACAACGGCCGGATCTACGGATCGGAGATCTCGCGCGGCATCGACATCTTCCGGCTCACCCCGAGCGAGTTCCTGACCCAGAACGAGATCGACGCCGCCTCCGCCGTCCGGCTGGACACGTTCAACGCGCAGATGCAGCCGAAGGTCGTGTGGCCGCCGACGCCCGCGGTGGCGCGCGCCTATCTCGATCAGCTGAATCGCACGAAGGCGCTGGACCCGGCGCGCGCCGCGGCGGTGAAATCGGCGATCGACAAGACCGAGAAGGGGACGCCGAACAAGACGGCGATCGATCAGCTCGACACCCTGGCGCAGCAGCTCGAACGCGACGCCGCGTCGGCCTCCGGCAGGGATGCCGATCGCATGAAGGCGCTCGCCGGCACGCTGAAGGGGCGCGCAGAGCGACTGCGCAAGTAAGACCGAAGACGGAAGACCGAAGACGAAAGACGAGAAAGCGGCGAGCATCCTTGAGTACTTCCGCTTTCGGTCTTCCGTCTTCCGTCCTCGATCCGCCGGTTTCGTTCAAATCGGCGCTCCGCCGCATCGGGCCGGGGCTCGTCCTCGCGTCCGCCATCGTCGGCTCGGGGGAAGTGATCGCCACCACCACCCTCGGCGCGCAGGTCGGGTACGTGGCGCTCTGGATCGTCCTCGTCAGTTGCGCCATCAAGCCCGTGGTCCAGGCGGAGCTCGGGCGCTACACCATCGTCACCGGCAACACGGGCCTCGAAGGCTTCAACGCGGTGCCCGGACCGCGCGCCGGCGTCAGCTGGCTGGTCTGGGCGTGGGCGATCACCGTGACGATGACGCTGCTGCAGGTCGGCGGCATGTACGGCGGCGTCGCCCAGGTGCTCAACGCGATCATCCCCGCGCTGTCGGTGGGCGTCTGGGTGGCGATCTGTCTCGCGATCACCCTGGCGCTGCTGCTCGGCGGCGGCTACGCCCGCATCGAACGCTTCGCGATGCTGAAGGTGGCGTTGTTCACGCTGATCACCGTGTTCGCCGCCGCGGTGCTGATCCGGCGCCCCGGCGCGGTCTCGATGTCGGACCTCGGGCAGGGGCTGAGTCTGCAGCTTCCGGCGGCGGGACTGATGACGGCGATTGCCGTGTTCGGCATCACCGGTGTCGGTGCAACCGAGCTGGTGATGTATCCCTACTGGTGCGTCGAGAAGGGGTACGCGCGGTTCGTCGGCCCGTACGAATCGAACGCCGCGTGGGTGGCGCGGGCCCGCGGCTGGATTCGCGTGATGCACCTCGACATCACGTGCTCGCTCGCCATCTACACGATGGCGACCGTCGCCTTCTACCTGCTCGGCGCCGGCGTGCTGCACACCGCCGGCGTGGTTCCGGCCGCGAGAGACACCGTCGCGGTCCTGTCGCGGATCTACACCGAGACGCTCGGCGGCTGGGCTCTGTGGGTGTTCTACGTCGGCGTCGTCATCACGCTCTACGGCACCATCTTCGCGGCGACGGCGGCACACTCGCGCATGATGGCGGACGTCGTCCGTCTCCTCGGCGTCTACCAGCGGGACGACGCGGCGGCGCGGGTGAAGTGGCGCAACCGGTTCGTCGTCGTGCTGGCAGCGGTGCCGGCATTGTTCTTCTGGCTGTTCGAGTCGCCGGTGCGGATGGTGGTGGCCGGCGGCGTGGCCCAGGCGATGATGCTGCCCCTCATCGGCGTTGCCGCGATCTACGTGCGCCACACCCGGCTGCCGCGCGAGCTGCAGCCGTCGGCGTTCACGACCGCGGCGCTCTGGATCTCGACCGCGGTGATGTCCGGTTTCGCGGTCTACTACCTGACGTCCACGGTATTCGGCTGATCCGGGCCGCCCGGCGAATCCGTGGCGGTTGACATCCGGCCCCAAGGCGGCGATCCTTGGGTTAGATGTCTACCCGAGACAGACAGGATCGCCTGGCGCTGATGCAGGGCACGCTCGACGTGCTGATCCTGCGTACCCTCATCTTCGGTCCGCAGCACGGGCAGGGGATTGCCCGGGCGATCCAGGAAACCTCGCAGGACGAGCTGCTCGTCGACCACGGCGCGCTGTATCCGGCCCTGCAACGGCTCGAAGCGCAGGGCTGGATCGGGGCGAAGTGGGGCACCTCGTCGAACAACCGCCGGGCGCGGTTCTACACGCTGACCAAGGCAGGGCGCGCGCAGTTGACCCGGGAGTCGAACCGCTGGCGCCGGCTCGCCGCCGCGATGGCACGCGTGCTGGGGCCTGAAACGGAGCCGCGGTGATGCGGCTGCCGCGGCGGCGCCGGCCCGACGAAGACTTTGCCGCCGAAGTGGACGCCCACATCGCGCTCGAAGCCGATCGCCTGATCGCGGACGGCATGGCGCCGGCGGAAGCGCGCGCGGCGGCCGCCCGAGCGTTCGGGAACGCTGCCGCGGCGCGGGAGCGGTTCTACGAAACGAACCGCTGGATGTGGCTCGATCACTTCGTCCGCGATCTTCGCTACGGCGCGCGGGCGCTGCGCCAGAGCCCCGCCTTCCTGGTGACGACCGTACTGACGCTCGCGGTCGGCCTCGGGCTGGTCACGGTCGTGTTCACGGTGTTCAACGCCTACGTGCTGCGGCCGTTCGCGGTGCGCGATCCGGCGACGCTCTATCGCATCGCCTGGCGTGCGCCCGATGCCGGCGGGCAGAACTTCGCGTGGCGCGATTACGAGGCGCTGCGCGAGCGTACCGACATCTTCTCGGCGATGGTGGCCGAGCACAATCGTTTCGTGTCGTCGGTGGGGCGGCCGATCGCCGCGGCCTTCGTGTCGGCGAACTACTTCGACGTCCTTGGACCCGAGATGCTCGACGGCCGCCCGCTGCGCGCCGCCGACGCGCACGCGTACTCCGTCGTCTTGAGCCACCAGGCGTGGACGAGGCTCTTCGCCGCGGACCGCCGCGCGCTGGGCAGCGAGGTCGAGCTGGATGGCCGGCCGTTCACCGTCGTCGGCATCATGGGGCCGCGCTTCACGGGCCTCGACGACTATCCGCTGGACGTCTGGGCCCCGCAATCCACCTACGCGGACATGCGTCCGATTGCGCCCGGCAGTCCCGAACCGCGCCGGGCCGAGATCACCGTCCGGTTTCAGCCCGGCGTGACCATCGCGCATGCCGAAGCAGCGCTGACGCCGTTCGTGTCGTCGCGCATGGGCGCGCTGACGAAGACGCCGTCCGCCGTCCGTGCCGAGATGCGCCCCAATTCGACGCCGAACCCGCTGAGCGTCGAGACGCTCGCGGTGCTGTCCCCGGTGTTCGCGGCGTTCGTGCTCGTGCTCGTCACCGCGTGCGCGAACGTGTCGAACGTGATGCTGGCGCGCGCGGTTGGACGCCAGCGCGAGATCGCGGTGCGCCTGTCGCTCGGCGCCACGCGGAGGCGGGTCGTGGCGCAGCTGCTGACGGAAGGCCTGTTGGTGGCGGCGCTGGCCGGCGCCGCCGCTCTGGCGCTCGCAGCATGGCTCCTGCGCGCCGGGGTAGTGGCGCTGTTCAGCACGCTGCCGCCCTCGCTGGCGGCGCTGATGCGCGTGGTGCCGCTGTCGTTCGATTACCGGGTGTTCGGGTTTGCGCTGGCGGTCGCGGCAGTGGCCACGCTGATGTTCGCGCTGGTGCCCGCGCTGCAGGCCTCGCGGCAGCGGCTGACCGACGCGATGCACGGCCAGCGCAGCGGCACGCGGACCGCGTCGCGGCTGCGCGGCGCGCTCGTCATCGCGCAGGTCGCCGTGTCGCTGCTGCTGGTGGTGATCGCGCTGACGCTGGCCCGCAACTTCACGTCGCTGGGCGCGATCGACCTCGGCTACGACACGCGCGGCGTCTACTCGATCAACGTGCGCGGCGAGCAGGGCAGCCAGCTCGCCCGCGTGGCGGACGTGCTCTCGCTCGATCCGCGCGTCGCGGAGCTTGCCGTGACGGGCGGCAACCCGATGTTCGTCCAGTCCCGCAACGTGGCGGCGCGGCCGCGGTCACCGCTGCCGGACGGCGAGCCGTCGCGATCCGGGGCGGTGCCGACGCGATACACGTTCGTCTCGCCTGAATACTTCACGATCCTGCGGATTCCCATCGTGCAGGGACGCTCGTTCACGCGCGAGGAGGCGCGCGGCGCGGCGCCCGTGGCGGTGGTCAGCGCCGCCGCGGCGCGGACCTTCTGGCCGAACGCCAATCCGATCGGGCAGACGATCGCCATCGAACGTGCGAACGGACGCCGCGTCGAGGAGATTCCCGGCTACACGGAAGCGACAGTCGTCGGCGTCGCCGCGGACGTCGTCAGCGGGCTGCTCGTGGACGGCAAGGATGCCAGCCACATGTATCTACCGACGCACGCGCGGCACGAGCAGGCGTCGGCGCTGCTGATCCGTCCGCGCGCCGCCGGCGAGCTCCGTCTGGACGCGCTCCAGGAACTCTTCCGCCGCACCGGCGCGGACCCGGAGACGTTCGAGGCGATTCCGCTGGACGAGATGCGCCAGGCCCAGGTCTATCCGCTTCGGGCAGCGGCGTGGATCGGCGGACTGCTCGGCGGAATCGCGCTGGTGCTCAGCATCTCCGGGCTGTACGGCGTGCTGTCGTACACGCTCAGTCAGCGGACCCGCGAGATCGGCATCCGCATGGCACTGGGCGCCACGGCCGGCGCGGTCATCGGACTGGTGATGCGGCAGTCCGTCCGCCTCGCCGGCGTCGGCGCCCTGGCCGGAACCGCGATCGCGTTCGCGACGTTGAAGTTCCTCGGCTCGCTGGTGCAGCTGAAGGAGGTGTCGCTGCTCAACGCGGCGCCGTTCGCCATCGCGCTGGCGCTGGTGCTCCTCGCCACCGTCCTCGCCGCCTACCAGCCCGCCCGCCGCGCAACGCGCGTCGACCCTGCCGAGACGCTGCGCGCCGAAGCCTAGCCGCGGATCGCACGGACAACCGGCGCGCCTCACATCGCCGACGCCGTCATCAGATCCAGACGCGCAGCCACACGGAGCCGAATGATACGCTCGTCGCGTCATGCGCGTCGCGATCGTCGGCGGCCCCGGCATCGGCAAGAGCACGCTCGTCCGGCAGCTCGGGGACCTGTATCACAACGGCTCGTACGGCGAAGGCGAGCAGGGGGTGTGGCACCCGGGGGTGCTCGAGGACATCGAGGCAGGGCGGAATGCCGTCGCCGTGACGACGTACTTCGCGCGCCTCTACGATGCCAACTACCGCGATGCCGCCGATCACGATCGGCCCGGCAAAGTGATCTTCTTCGAGGGGGCGCGCATCACGCTCGAGGCGCACCTGGCGGAGTACCCCGAGGAGTGCCATGCGGACCTTCGACGGGTGCTCGCGATTGGCGACCACTGGAACCCCGATCGCACGATTGTCCTCACCTCGAGCACCGACACCGTCGACAAGCACATCAGGCTCCGCAACCGGCCGCATGAGGACGCCGAGAACATGGTGCGGCGCTTCCGGCTGATCGACGCCGAGTTCCGCCGTCTGGCGCCCACCTACCCCAATACCGTCGTGATCAACCGCGACGGGAAGGAGTTTCACGACCGGGCCGGCCTCGTCGACGTCATCCGGCTGGCCGGCCTGCCGCCGTTCGAGGAAATCCCCTACGAGGCGGGGGCGGCCGGGTTATCATAGAGGCCGCCTCGACATGCTCAGCCGCGCCCTGATTCTGCTCCTCATGCTGCTCGGGTTCGCCTCGAGCGCCGCCGCACAGGCGCAGACGCTTCACGTCATCCCGCTGCCGCGGGACGGCGAGGTGCTCGTCTCGTTCAAGCTCGAGGAATCGTTGACCGACGAGGTCCGGGCGGCCATCAACAGCGGGCTGACGGTCAAGTTCATCTACAAAGTCGATCTGCGGCGCAGTTCGGCCGTATGGGTCGATCGCACGATAAGGTCGGCGGTGGTAATGGCATCGGTGCGGTACGACACGCTGACCCGCACCTACCACTTCTCGCGCGCCATCGACGGCCGGATCGAGTTCGCCGACACCACGCTCAAGGAAGACATCGCGTGGAACTGGCTCACCCGCGACTTCGCGCGCCTGTCGTTGTTTCCCGGCGTCCAGCTCGAGCCGAACGCCGACTACTACGTCCGCGTCACCGCGAACGCCTCGCCCCGCAACTCTGCCTTCGTCTGGCCCTGGCAGGGCGATCACGCGCTGGGACTGGGTAAGTTCACCTTCATCCGGTAGCTGACGATGCGACGCGGGATCCTGTCCGCCGGAATCGCTGTCCTCACCACTGCTGTGCTGCAGGTGGCGCTGCCGTCGGCGCAGCAGCCATCGCCGCTGTTCACGCAGGGCGGCAGCATCCCGGTTCTCGATTCCTATCTCGAGGCGCTTCGCCAGCAGGCGGGCATTCCCGGCATGGCCGCCGCCGTCATGCTGGACGGCGAAACCGTCTGGGAGAAGGGCTACGGCTTCGCGAACACCGCCACGCGCGAGCGCGTCACCCCCGACACGCCGTTCATGGTGGGCGACATGAGCGGCACGCTCGCCGCCGTGCTGCTGCTGCAGTGCGTCGAGCAGCGCCACCTCGAGCTCGATCAGCCGGTGTCGCGCTATGGGCTCTCGTCCCCCGAGCCGGACGCGACGCTCCGCGGCCTGCTCTCACACGCCGCCCCGGGCGCCGGCCGCGTCACCGGCGGCGAGCCGTTCGCCTACAGTCCCGAGCGCTACTCGAGCCTCACCGCCCTGATGGAGTGGTGCGCGCCGCAGCCCTATCGAAAGAGCGTGTCGCACCGCGTGCTGAACCGCCTCGCGATGCGCGATTCGGTTCCGGGCACGGATCTGATCGATCCCAATCTCGCGCTGCCCGACGATCTGTTCGCCCCCGACGAGCTCGAACGCTATCGCACGGTGCTGCAGCGGATCGCGGTGCCCTACAAGGTCACGGGGCGCACCAGGGCGGATCGCATGGAGCTGCCGGTCGCGCCGATGACCGCGTCCGGCGGACTGGTGTCGACGGTGCGCGACCTGGCTCGGCTCGATCGCGCGCTGTCGCCCAATGGCGTCCTGCTGCTGGACGAGACGCTGGCCGCGGCGTGGACCCCCGCGTTCGACCGCAGCGGGCAGGCGACGCCGATGGGCCTCGGCTGGTTCGTCCAGTTCCACCGCGGCGAGCGCGTGGTATGGCACTTCGGCCAGGTGCCGAACGCCTACTCCGCCCTGATCCTCAAGCTGCCGCTCAAGCGGATCACCTTCATCCTGCTCGCCAACAGCGACGGGCTGAGCAATCCGTTCCAGCTGCAGTCGGGCGACGTCACCCGCTCGCTGTTCGCCACGATCTTCCTCAAGCTCACAACCTAGCGGTGATGGTGAGAGCGGCCGTTCTTGCCTGCGCGCTGCTGCTGGCAGCGCCCGCCGCCGCTTCTGCCGAGTGGCAGATCACCCCGATGATCGGCGTGACCTTCGCCGGCAAGACGACGATCACCGATCCCGACCAGGGTACATCCAACCGTCACCCGGCCCTCGCCGGGTCGGTCGCCCTGCTCAGCGGCGGCGTGCTCGGCGTCGAAGGAGTGGTGTCACTCACGCCCCGGTTCTTCGAGAACCGCGACATGCGGACGCTGTTGACTCCGTCCGGACAGAGTCCGATCGTCGACAGCAGTTACGCCTTCGCGATGATGGGCAACGTCGTCGTCGCCGCGCCCCAGAAATGGACCGAGTACTTCCTGCGCCCGTTCGTGTCCGGCGGGTTCGGCCTGCTGCGCGTCTCGAAGGTCGAGGGGGCGGATCTGCTGTCGACGAACCTCAACCTGTTCGCCTACAACGTCGGCGGCGGCGCCGTGGGATTTCTCACGCGGCACACCGGCGTGCGATTCGACGTGCGCTACTACAGCACCGTCACCGGGACCTACCACGGCCCGATCGCGTTGGGTGACGGAGACGTGCACGTCCGCTACATGACAGCCTCGCTCGGCGTCGTGATCCGTCCCGGCCGGCCGCGCTGAGCCGGATTTCGCGCCTCCTGCGCCTTGCCAGGAGGAGGTCAGAATGCGTAGCGCCGTCTTGCTGTTGGCTGCTCTCGCCGTCGCGTCACCCGCCGCCGCACAGGAACGCCTGAAGGAAGTCTGGGTCAGCCACGCGGACTCGGGCGAGGTCGTGCGCGGCGAGATCGTCACCTTGAGTCCCGAGTCGCTGACGATTCTGACCGTCGATCAGCGCCGCGTCGACCTGCCGTTGTCGCGCGTGCTGCGGATCGAGACGCGGGGAGACTCGCTGAAGAACGGCCTCGTGCTGGGTGCCGCGATCATGGGCGGGTTGTCGCTGGTCGCCTGCCAGGGGGCGACCAACGCCGGGCAGTGCGGCGCGATCGTAGGGTTCAACGCCGGCTTCGGCGCGTTGATCGGCGCAGGCATCGATGCGTTGAACGGCGGCCGGAGCGCGGTCTACAGCCGTCCGCCGGCGCCGGCACCTGGAGGCGCGGCCGGGCTGCAGGTGCGGCTGCGCTTCTGAGGATCAGGCGCGGCCGGCGAACTCGCGCGTCTCGGTGTGCACCTTCACCTTTTCCCCCTCCTTGATGAACAGCGGGACGCGGATCTCGAGTCCGGTCTCCAGCGTCGCGTTCTTCGTGACGCCGCCGCTGGCGGTGTCGCCGCGGACGCCGGGTTCGGTTGCGACGACGGCGAGCTCGATGTGCGGCGGGAACTGGAGCCCGATCGGCCCGCCGTTCCACTTCTGCACCTGCACCAGCAGGTTGTCGACCAGCAGCAGCCGATCGTCGCCGACGATCTCGGGGCGCAGCGTCATCGTGTCGAACGATTCCTGGTCCATGAAGTGGAAGCCGGCGCTGTCGGCGTACTGGAACATCGCGTCGACCATTTCCAGATCCGGCTCGGCGAACTTCTCGCCCGCCTTGAACGTCTTGTCGAACACTGCGCGGGTGAGCAGGTTGCGCATCTTGATGCGGACCAGCGTCTGGCCGCCTCGCGCCGTCGGGCGGGAAACCTCGACGTCGATGACGTGATACGGGGCGCCCTCGTACTCGAAGAACATCTTCCGCTTGATCTCGATTGCTTCAATCAGCGCAGCCATGACCGTCTATTGTAGCGTCCCATGGCCGCGGCGCTCG
The DNA here is from genome assembly GCA_035699745.1 of Vicinamibacterales bacterium. Taxonomy (NCBI): domain Bacteria; kingdom Pseudomonadati; phylum Acidobacteriota; class Vicinamibacteria; order Vicinamibacterales; species Vicinamibacterales bacterium. The sequence goes on along the minus strand of DASSPH010000088.1, from coordinate 9,879 downwards.
ACACCCGTGGCCTCCGGGTCAGAGCCCGGTGGCGGCAATCGTTGCTGGCTGGCGGTCCTTCAGCGTCGCAATGATCCGGTCCGCGACCCGCCGGGCGACGGCCTTGCGTTCCTCTTCGGGTACGTCGTCCATCGAGAAGATGTCCGTGTACTTCTTGTACATGGGCAGAGCATCAATATGGACGACTCTGTCTTCGGGAATGAGCGTCTTGAGGACGCGTCCATGGCACTTCAGAAAGCAGCCGTCGATCATGATTGTCTGGTTGGCGTCCTTGACCCAGCGCGCCATTGCCGAATGAGGCACGAAAAACGCTTCGGCGTGGCACGCGCGGGCAAACCCCGGCACTTCGTTGGCGACCAGGTTTGCGGCGAGCCTGGCGATGTCGCCTCGGATGCACGGTCCCTCGCATGAGAGTACGGGGATCTTCCTGTTTTCGATGTTGCGCCTGGCGTACGCCTCGCCTGCCGGACACAATCCCTTGACGCCTTGCACGGCGACGGAGAAATCGGGTGTGTAGTCTTCCATGTTCACCCCCCGGCACAAGCCATCTCTCATAAATGATCAACGCGCGTGCCACAGCGCGCTTGACGATCTGCCAGGGGGCCAGTGGACGGCGGATGGCTCACACACCGGAATTTCCAGGGTGTGCGGGGAATAACCCGCACGCCCGCGTCAACTGACGGCGTTCTGCCGTCGCGACAGTGCCTGGCCGGCAGTTATCCTGCCGCGCTCAGGCACGACTGAGCGGCCGCGCGGCCACTCTGTTCATGCCACGCGCCTGGCAGTGCGCGATCCAGGCGCGTCATTTCACCAAGCCGCTGAACGACGCGGCTGGCGGCGACCACCGTTACCGTTCCGCCATGCTGTCGAGCGCGCCGAACGAGAGCGGCGAGAAGGCCGACCCCTCGTGCATCCAGGTCGGTCACGCACGACAGATCGAGCGCCACATGCGTGGCGGCCTCGTCCAGGTGCGGCGTCCACAGCGCGTCGTGCGCACCGCGGCCCAGCACCAGCCGGCCGCAGGCGCGCACGAGCACCCGGTGTGCGTCGCGGATCGACGTGAGCGAAAACTGACGCACCCTGGACAGCTTGACGCTCCGCGTCTGCCTGTGTCTCCATTCCATTACGTGCTGCATCTCGTCCCCCCTCGCCGCTGGTGTGCCAGACCCTACGAGCAGCAGGTCGGGCCGCAGCATGTCTTCGCTTCGGGCTTTCGCGCACGGATGAACGCGCTGGCGATCCTGCCGTCGACGTCGGCGGCAATGCGATCCACGTCGAGACCGGCGCCGGCGAGAAACGCCCGCGCGTCCTCGACCCGATATACCCGCCACGCCTCGACCGTCGGGTCGGCGAACCCCGCCGCCCGCAGTTTCGAAACGTACTCCTCGTCGCGAAGCGCGCCCGCGACACACCCGACCCAGAGCTCCAGGCTGCGACGAATCTCCGGCGCGACCTCACCGCGAATGACCACGTCGGACACGGCGAAGCGGCCGCCGGGTTTCAGGACGCGGAAGGCCTCGCGGAGCACCGCATCCTTGTCGACCGACAGATTGATCACGCAATTGGAGATGATGACGTCGACGGACTGGTCGGGAAGCGGAATTGCCTCGATGGTGCCCTTGAGGAACTCGACGTTGGCCGCGCCGGCCTTGCGCTGATTCTCACGGGCAAGGGCCAGCATGTCGTCCGTCATGTCCAGGCCGTACACCTTGCCGGTCGGCCCGACGCGCTTCGCCGACAGCAGCACGTCGATCCCGCCACCGGATCCGAGATCGAGCACGGTCTCGCCGGGCGTCAGCTCGATGAGCGCCGTGGGGTTGCCGCAGCCGAGCGAGACGGCGACCGCCTCTGCGGGAAGCCCCTCGGTTTCGGAGCTCGCGTACAGGTTGGAGGTGATCGGGTCGCCGCACCCGCAGGCGGTCGGGCCGCAACACCCCGATGCGCCAACCGAGCGGGCAATCTCGCCGTATTTTTCGCGAACCGCATCCTGAACGCGTGTCGTGGACATCTGCCGTCTCCTTCGAGTGTAATTGTTACTGACAACCAATTCGCCTGACAAAGTCACGCGCAGGCCGCGGTTTCGCAGCCTGGACCGCAGCAGCCGCCGGCCGCGCCCGACCGGAATCGTGCGTCGGCGGCACGGGCGAGCCGCTGAATCACCTGGACGACACCGGCACGAATGTCGGGAGCCAGATCCCCCAGCAGCTGCTTCTGCTGCGCGACGAGATCCGACCAGATCCGCCCACACAACCGCCGCCCCGCCGGCGTGGCGTCGAGCAGCATCGCGCGCCCATCCGTGGCGTCCGGGCGCTGTTCGACGTAACCCTTTCGCACCAACGCGTTCACGACGCGGCTGGCGGTGCTCTTGTCCAGGAACAGGCGCTCCGCCAGCGCTCGCAGCCGCATCGGCCCACGCTCGACCAGTGTCTCGAGGGCGTAGCACTGCGTCACCGACACGTCATGGCAGCAGATGCGATCGCGATCGCGGAACTGGTACACGCGCACCAGCTCGGCCACGGCCGCCTGCAGGGCCTCGGCGTCCCCCTGGAGGTCGGCTGCCGGCACGGTCGATCGGGATGAGATGCTCGTCGTCATGTAGTTGGTAGTGACAACAATATCTGACGACCGCAACCCGTGTCAAGTTCCGGCCAGTCCCGGCGCCGCGAGGGCGCGACATCAGGCCGCCTGGCGGCTGGCACGGGGGCCGCTCCGCGTGCCTTTCAGCGCCTCCGCCCTCTGCTTCACGCCGAGGAGCATCCGTCGCGTCATGATGAACGCCGCCGGCTCCATCACGCGCATGAACAGCCAGGCGCCAGCCGTATTCGCGTACCGTTCGGTACCGCGCGTGACCAGGCGCGTCCGGGTCGCGTCGAGCGGATACAGGCCAAACTGCCACACCCACTCGAAGCCGTGCGCGCGGTAGCCGAGCACCAGCGCGCGGCCGGTCTCGCAGGTGATGACGGTGAGCTCCGCGCGCGGCCCGAGATGCACCTGGTCGCCAACCGCCAGGTGCTGATACTCCGGAATGATGCGCGTCGCGCTCGGCCGATCGAGGATGCCGAATACCCGATCGAGCCAGTCATAGCTGTAAAGGCCGGCCCGGTCGGACCCGATCTGCACCAGCCACGGCCAGATGTCCTCCGGCAATGCGTCGATGGTGACGGCGTGCGTCGCGGAGTGCGTCGGATTCTCAAGCACGACATCGCCGGCCATGATGCGCGCGAGATCGCGGGGCGTGGCGCCCCATTGCCCCATCCACCGCCGGACCGGGAACCAGTACAGCGCCAGCAGAACGACAATCAGCAACAGTATGGGCAACATGACATCCTCCGCTGCTATTGCTCAGGATGCCACCGGCTCCGCGGCGCGATCCTTTGCGCCGGCAAAGAAGTCGGCGAGCGCGTCGCGTCCCTTCTTCTGCTGACCGAGCATGAGATGGCCTCCCGAATCGAGACTGACGAATCGAGCGCCGGGGATGCGTTCGGCCGCGCGCCGGCTCGCCTCGTGCGAGGCGAGCTGGTCGTCGTTGGTGTGCGCGATCAGCGTGGGGACGCTGATCTGCTCGAGCGCGCAGCTGTTGACGTCTGCGTTCGAGACGAAGAGGTCGAAGTTGAACCCCTCGCGGCTCATCGGGAACATGCTGTCGATCAGCTCGTCGACATTCCGGACGTCGTCCGGCGACATCACGAAGCTTTCGGGAACGGCCGCGACCATGCGGACCATCACCGACGGAACAAGCGTCCACAGCGCCCACATCACGAACTGCCGGCCGCTTCGCTTCGTCCATCGCGGCTGGACGACGGCGGTGGGACTGCCCGGCAGGTTTCCCACCAGCACGGCGAGATGCTTCACCCGGTCAGGGTGCCGCAGCGCCAGCTGCAGCGCGGAGGTGGCGCCGGCCGAGACCGCGACGACGTCGATGCTTCGAATGTCGAGCGCATCGAGCAGCGCCGCGAACGCGTCGGCCTGCGCCGCAGGCGTCGCGTCGGGCGGCATGCTCGAGCCGAGGTAGCCGAACCGGGACGGCGCGATGAGCCGCCGGCCGGCGAGCAGATCGCGGACCGAGATCAGTCCGCTGACGCAGTTCTGAAAGATCCCGTGCACGACGAGGACGGGCTCGCCGGCGCCGCGTTCCGCGTACTCGACGGCGCCCCATGGGGTCGAGACGGCGTGGCGGTCGACGGCGTCCAGGCGCGCCCGCGCCGCATGCAGATCCCGGCGGTAGCGGACGAGCAGCCCCAGCGCGGGGACTGCCACACCCGCGGCAACAGCGGCGGGCAGCGATGGTGTCCAGGAACGGTGCTTCGCCATGACACCGTGGGAACAGCATCGGCTGTACCCGCGTCACGGACGCGCGCGCGCGCGGGAAGTCAGGCAAACCCGCGAATGCCGGGGACCGGCCGCGCGTGCCCAGGGGAAAATACTCCCGCCGGAACGGGTTTTTCCGGCTCCCGCGGGCCGCGACTCAGCCCTGAGCCGCCTTCTTCGCTTCCCCCACGGGATTGATGTTGATGCCGGCGCGCTTCAGCGAGGCGTCGAAGCCGGCCTTGTCGACCGCCTTCGCGTAGGCTTCGGCGGGTTCGACCAGCTTCTTCGTCACCAGGTCCATCAACGCGTCGTTCAGGCTCACCATCCCGTTCGCCTTGTTCACCTGCATGATCGAGGGGATCTGGAAGGTCTTGCCCTCGCGGATCAGGTTGCTGACGGCCTGCGTCGCGATCAGCACCTCGAGCGCCGCCACACGGCCGCCGCCGATCTTGCGGCACAGCGTCTGCGCGATGACCCCCTTCAGCGACTCCGACAGCATCACGCGGATCTGCGCCTGGCGATCCGCGGGGAACTGATCGATGACGCGATCCACTGTGGAGGCGGCGGTGGTCGTGTGCAGCGTGCCGAACACCAGGTGGCCGGTTTCGGCGGTCTCGATCGCGATCGCCACCGTCTCCAGGTCGCGCAGCTCGCCGACGAGAATGATGTCCGGGTCCTCGCGCAGCGCGGCGCGCAGCGCGTCCTTGAACGAATCGGTGTGGGTGCGGACCTCGCGCTGGTTGATCAGGCACCGCTGGTTCTCGTGCACGAACTCGATCGGATCCTCGATCGTGATGATGTGATCCTGCCGAGTGCGGTTGATGTAATCGATCATCGCGCAGAGCGTCGTCGACTTGCCCGATCCGGTCGGGCCGGTGACGAGCACCAGTCCCTTGTTCAGCGAGCAGAGATTGAGAATGTGCGGCGACAGCCCGAGCTGCTCGGCGGTGAGAATCTTCGACGGAATGACGCGGAACACCGCACCCGGTCCGCGGCGGTCGGCGAAGACGTTGGATCGGAAGCGGGCGAGCTGCGCGATCTCGTAGGCGAAGTCGGTGTCGTGCCGGTCGGTGTACTCCTTCCGGTTCTTCTCGGGAATGATCGGCGCGAGCAGCTGGACGACGTCCTGCGAGGTGAGGTGCGCCGCGGCCGGATCGAGCGCCTGCATGTGGCCGTCCTTGCGCACCATCGGCGCCGAGCCGACGCACAAGTGGAGATCGGACGCGCCCTGCGCCACCATCGCGCGGAACAGTTGATCGATCGGAGGAGGAGTCTCGCTCAAGGGCCTGATACCTCGGTGAATGCGACGATGTGAGCGGCGTTGAGAATGAGGACCGACGTGCCCGACTCGACGTAGCGGAACACCTCCGGCTGCCGCGTCCAGTCGCTCAGCCGATCGCGCCCGGCCGGGCGGGCGACGCGGACGAACGCGTCGAGGCGGCGCCCGTTCGACAGCAGGATGGAGACCGGCCGCCGCGACGCGACGTCGTAGTCGGGATCGTCCTTCGGTTCGTTGTCGAAGATCTCCGCGGAAATCAGGTGGGCGCGGTTGTACAGCACCGTCCGCGGATGGCCGTTCCCCTCGACCTCGAATGGAAAAAAGCCGGGCTCGGAATTGAGCAGGTCCGCGACGCGCTCGCCGCCGTGCCGGCGGGTGGTGTCACCGGCGGTGAAGAACGAGCCGCGCGCCACCTCGCCGCCGACCATGGTGACGACGGCCGCGGCGCGGCGCTTCTCGAATCGGAACTCGTTCGACCCGCCTGGCGATTCCATACGGTTGCTTATCGGATCCTGAGCTACGCTGCTTCATGGTTTCCGCCGAAGGGTGCTCCCTCGACGCGCGCTCCACCCCCCGCGCGTACTACGGGTGGTGGGTGGTGCTGGTGGCCGCCGCCGCGATGGTGGGCACGCTGCCCGGACGGACGCAAGGACTCGGTCTCATTACCGAGCCGCTGCTCCGCGATCTGGGACTCGATCGCGTCACGTTCGCGCAGCTGAATCTCTGGGGCACGCTGGCCGGCGCGCTCTTCGGGATCGGCATCGGGCGGCTGATGGATCGCTTCGGTGCACGATCCGTGCTCACGGCGGTGGCGGTGGTCCTCGGCGCGATCGTCTGCGCGATGTCACAGGTACAGAGCCTGGCGGCGCTGGCTGTGTCGATTACGCTCACGCGCGGATTCGGCCAGAGTGCGCTCTCGGTCATCAGCATCGCGACCGTCGGCCACTGGTTCGTCCGCCGCATCGACGCCGCGATGGCGATCTACAGCATCGTCCTCAGCGTGGGCTTCATGGCTGCCTTTCCCGCGGTCGGCTGGGCGGTGCAGGCGCACGGCTGGCGCGCGGCCTGGCTCGCGGTCGGCCTGTCGATTCTCGTGGGACTGGCGCCGCTCTGCTGGCTGGTCGTCCGCCGCTCGCCCGCCGATCTTGGCCTGGAGCCGGACGGGGACTCAAAAGGGGTCAGACCCGGGTCTGACCCCTTTTCGGCGCCCGGCGACGGCCCAAAAGGAACCAGACCCGGGTCTGACCCCTTTTCGGTGCCGTGGCGGGTCGCGGTTACCCAGCCGGCGTTCTGGGTGTTCGCTCTTGGCACAGCGCTTTACGGTCTTGTCGCCTCGGGCATCGGCCTGTTCAACGAATCGATCCTCGCCGAACGGCGGTTCGGACCCGAGGTCTACTACCAGACCCTCGCCGTCACGGCCATGACCGGGCTCGCTGGAAACTTCCTCGGGGGGTGGCTGGCGACGAAAGCGCCGCTCGGACGGCTGCTCGCCGCCTCGTTGTTCACGCTCGCCGCCGGCCTGCTCATGCTGCCCGCCGTCTCAACGATCGCGCACGTCATGGTCTGGGCGTCGGCGATGGGCATTGGCGGCGGCATCCTGATGGTGCTGTTCTTCAGCGTGTGGCCGCGCTTCTACGGCCGCCGCGACCTCGGCCGCATCCAGGGGACGGCGCAGGCGCTCACCGTCGCCGGGTCCGCCGTCGGCCCGCTGCTGCTCGCCGTGTGCGTGGCGTGGACGGGCAGCTACGCCGGCATGTTCCGCATTCTGGCCGCGATCGTCGCAGCGAACGGCATCGCGGCGCTCGCCGTGAAACGGAGGACGTCATGAACATCGATCGCTATACGAAGTGCGTGCTGACCGTCATCGCCGCGTGTCTGCTGTGGATGTGCGTCATGGGCGCCGGATCTCCGCTCGCCGCGCAGAGCGGCACGCGGCTGTTTCCGCACGCGGACGTGCAGCCGGTGATTCTCGTCGGCACCGGCACGCTCGACCAGGCGGGCACGGTGACGGTGAACTTCGTCTCGAGGCGCGGCCAGATCCCGGCGACCGACCCGACCCTTCCGGTCACGCTGCCGACGCCGCTGCTGGCGACGCTCCCGTATTCGCCCGGCGCGCCGCTGCCGGTCGAGATCGCGTCGGTGAAGAAGACGGGCGACTGGGAACCGCTGCGCGCGAGTGTCGAGGATGCGCCGACGCGCCGGCAGCCGGGGAACGGAAAGCAGTAGAATACGCCGGCTCGAGGAGGACGGATGCGATCACGAATGGCGCTGGCCGCATTGGGGGTGAGCGTGCTCGGCACGCTGGCTGCCGGACAGGACAGACCCGGTCAGCACCTGAACCCGATGATCGATCTTCACCTCCAGAAGAAGCCGATCTTCGGTCTCTACGCGCCCCGCAATCCGCGCGGCGCCGCCGCGGCGAAGACGGCGGCGGAACTCGCCAGGGACGCGGTCGCTTACGAGAAGAGCGACTTCATCTTCGACGGCTCGATGGAAGGCGGCGTAGATCGGGCGATCGGTCCGTTCACGGAATTCATGCGCGGTCTCGCCGACGCGGCGCCGGCGGCGGTTCGCTGGAAGCATCCGGTGTCGGTGAAGACGCCGGAGATCGCGCCCGACCCCGCCAAGGCGGTCGAGAACATCAGCCGCCAGTTGAACCTGGGCGCGTCGACGATCGTGTTCGTCGGCGTCGAGAGCGCCGCCGAACTCCAGCAGGGGCTCGCGGCAACGCGGTTCAAATCGAGAGGGGGCACGCGCCCCGACGACGTCGGCGCGGCGCCGGCGTATTGGGGCCTCTCGGAGGCGGAGTACCGCGACAAGGCGGATCTCTGGCCGTTGAATCCGAAAGGGGAGCTCACCACCTGGGCGATCGTCGAGAGCAAGGCCGGGCTCGCCAAGGTTCGTGAGATCGCCGCGGTCAAAGGGATCAGCGTGCTGTTTCCCGGCGCCGGCACGCTGCGCGGCGTGTTCACCGCAACCGGCGCCGACGGCCAGCGCAGCTTCGACCAGGCGGGCTGGGAAGCCGCGATCCAGCAGGTGCTGGCCGCGTGCAAGGAGTTCGACGTGCCCTGCGGCTATCCGGCGACCGAGAGCGACATCGAGACGCGCATCAAGCAGGGCTTCAGCGTGTTCATCATGAACTGGGGCGAACCCGGCTTCCGCGCCGTCGAGATAGGCCGCAAGGCTGCAGGGCGCTAGCTGCCGCCGGGATAGACGATCTTTCCGCCGACGATCGTCTGCACGATCCGCGCGCTGCGGATCGCCGCGGGATCGATGGTCCGCAGATCGCGATCGATGACGGTCAGGTCGGCGAGCCTGCCATGGGCAATGGCGCCGGACTCCGTCTCCGCGAACGCCGCATACGCGCCGCCCGCCGTATACGCGCGCAGCGCCTCCTCGACGGTGATCTTCTGCTCGGGCACCCAGCCGCCGGGATTCCTGCCGTCGAGCGTCCGCCGCGTCACCGCCGCATAGATGCCCTCCAGCGGGGTGGGCGGCGCCACGAACCAGTCGCTGCCGAACGCCAATCGCGCGCCGCTGTCCAGGAGCGATCTGAAGGCGTAGGTCGTCCGGATGCGCTCGGGGCCGATGACCCGCTCCGCCCACCGCCCGTCGTCGATGGCGTGATATGGCTGCATGCTCGGGATGACGCCGGCGGTGCCGAAGCGAGGGATGTCGGCGGCGCGGAGGTGCTGGGCGTGCTCGATGCGGAATCGCCGGTCGCGCGCGCCGTTCTCGCGCGCGACGCGCTCGAAGATGTCGAGCAGCGCGGCGTTGGCGCCGTCGCCGATGGCGTGCACGGCGACGTGCAGCCCCGATTTGTCGGCGCCCGAGATCCAGCGGTAGAGATCCTCGGGCGGCGTGACGAACAGCCCGCGATCCTTCGGCGCATCGGCAAACGGCTGCTCGAACCGGGCGGTGTGCGATCCGAGCGATCCGTCGACGAATCCCTTGAGCAGCCCGACGCGCAGCCAGGCATCGCCGCGTCCGTCCGGCCCGAAGCGCCTGGCGGCCAGGGTGTCGCGCAGCCGCTCCCACGTGCCGAGCGGCACGGCGGCGTAGATGCGCGTCCCGAGACGCCGGCCGCGCCAGGCGCGCTCGAACACGTCGAGATCGCTCCACGTGCCCATGTGATGCACCGCGGTCACGCCTTGCGCCGCGACGTAGCGCATCGCGGCGTCGAGTGCGCGATCGCTCGAGGCGTCGGACGGCGGCGGGACCTTGGCGTCGACGAGGCTCATCGCGTTGTCCTTGAGGACGCCGGTGGGGCGGCGCGACGCGTCGCGGACGAT